>NZ_JBQGCX010000078.1:0-1854 GCF_052038725.1 Actinosynnema sp. | reverse complement strand
CGAAGCTGCTGTCCGGCGCCCTGCGCGCCTGGATCAGCGAGGTCGGCTCCGACAACATGGAGTGGGAGCGCAAGGAGTACGCCAACGGCACCGAGTTGCACGCCTGGCTCACCCGGAACGTCGAGGAGGAGAGCGATCTGCAGGAGCACTGGGCGTTCCGGGTCATCCTCGCCAAGCACCCCATCGCCGTGCTGAACCGCTTCCGCAAAGCGCAGTTGGCCGCCAGGCAGAGCAGGAAGGCCGACAACCGGCACCTGGTCCTCATCCGGGCCTCGGCCTGGTCCCCCGGCGCCAAGACCCAGCAGGAGCTCGCCGAGTTCGAGGCCGCCGGTGGGCTGAAGGTGAAGCTCTCCGACGCGGACGTCCGCACGTTCTGGGCGTTGCAGCAGATGACCGAGGCCGGGCACGCCGAGTACCAGGACTGGCTGATCGAGCGACGGCCCGCCGGGAAGTCACAGCTGCTCTCCTCGGCCCTGTCCAAGGCCCTCACCACGCACCGCGCCGCCACCCCGAGAGCCCCCGCGTCCCGCCGCAAGGCGGGCCCCGCGAAGAACCCCGCCGCCGACCGCTCGGACGGCACCCACCCACCACCCGATCCCGACGCCATCACCGTCGGCACGACCCTCGTCGGCGGCGCCCCCGTCCAGGTCGAGCTGGCCGCCCTGCGCAAGCACACCGCCGTCTTCGCAGGCTCCGGGTCGGGCAAGACCGTGCTGCTGCGGCGGATCGTGGAGGAGTGCGCGCTGCGCGGCGTCTCCTCGATCGTGCTCGACCCGAACAACGACCTGGCCCGCCTCGGCGACGCCTGGCCGGACGCGCCGGACGGGTGGGCGCCGGGGGACGCCGCGCTGGCCGGGCGCTACCTGGCCGGGACCGACGTCGTCGTCTGGACGCCCGGTTGGGCGAGCGGTCGGCCGCTGGCCTTCCAGCCGCTGCCCGACTTCGCCGTCGCGGACGGGGACGAGTTCACCGCCGCCGTCGAGGTGGCCGTCGCGGCGCTGGCGCCGCAGGCCAGGCTCACCGGGGGGACCGCCAGGACGAGCATCGGGCTCGCGGTGCTGCGCGGGGCCGTGGAGCGCCACGCCCGCACGGGATCGCGCAGCGTCCGGGGCCTGATCGCCCTGCTGGCCGACCTGCCGGAGGGGGTGACCGACATCAACGACGGCCGGAAGATCGCCGCAGACCTGGCCGAGGTGCTCAAGGCCGCCGTGGTCAACGACCCGCTGTTCGCGGGGGAGGGCCACCCCGTCGACCCCGGCGCCCTGCTCACCCCCGCCGACGGGAAGCGCGCCAGGATCTCGGTCATCAACCTCATGGGGCTGCCCTCGGACGAGCAGCGGCAGAGCTTCGTCAACCAGCTCCAGATGGAGCTGTTCTCCTGGATCAAGCGCAACCCCGCAGGGGAACGCCCGCTGGGCGGGCTGTTCGTCGTGGACGAGGCGCAGAACTTCGCGCCCTCCGGCACGATGCTGGCGAGCACCCGCAGCACCATCGCGCTCGCCTCGCAGGCCCGCAAGTACGGGCTCGGGCTGGTGTTCGCCACGCAGGCCCCCAAGGGGCTGCACAACCAGGTCGTCGGCAACAGCACGACCCAGTTCTTCGGCAGGCTCAACAGCCCGGTCCAGATCAACGCGGCCACCGAGCTGGCCAGGGCCAAGGGCAGCTCGGTCGCGGACATCTCCCGGTTGGAGCGCGCCCAGTTCTACGTGTCGGGGGAGGCGTTCGGCTTCCGCAAGGTCGCCACGCCGCTGTGCCTGAGCCACCACCCGGCGAGCCCGCTGCACTCCGAGGAGGTCCTGCAGCGGGCGCGCGCCGGGGACGGCGGGCGGGGGGCGTAGCGCGGTGGTCGCGGCG
>NZ_JBQGCX010000077.1:0-2404 GCF_052038725.1 Actinosynnema sp. | reverse complement strand
TCGATCCGGCGCCACTCCCTCGGCCCCCACCAGCGCGCGAACAGCGGCTGGGAGAGGTAGAACACGTCGTCACCCCGGCGGAACGCGCGGAACTGCCCCAGCCGCAGGTCCACCTCGACCTCCAGCTCGGCGGCGCAGTAGGCCATCAGCAGCCACTCCAGGTCGAGCCGGTCCCCGTCCCCGGAGTCGACCTCCAGCACGCCCGACCCGTCGAGGGTGAACTGGACCCGCCGCTCGCCCTTGACCCGCAGGGAGAGCACGTGGCCCTCGGCGAGGTCGACCAGCACGACGGGATCGCCACCGGTGCGCTCGCGGCGCACCGACAGCCGGTCGGCGCACCCCGACTCGACGGCCCGCTCGACCGCGGCCTCCACCCAAACCTCCAGGTCGGACATGGGCCGCAGCCTAACCCGCCGCACCGGGCACGCCGCGTCAGACCTGGTTCTCGCCGCCGTCCACGTACAGGTTCGAGCCCATGACGAAGCTGCTCCCCGGCGACGCCAGGAACGCCACGGCCGCCGCGACCTCCTCGGGCCGGCCCATCCGGCCCGCCAGGATCGCGCCGCCGAGGTTGGCGTGCGCGGCCTCGACGTTGTCCGAGCCGACGAGCAGTTCGAGGCCGGGCGTGCCGACCGGGCCGGGCGAGATCGCGTTGACCCGCACGCCCCGGTCCTTCAGCTCGGTGGCCCAGGTGCGGGCGAACGAGCGGACGGCGGCCTTGGACGCGGCGTAGAGGCCGAACGAGTGCGTGCCGTTGTCGGCGGCGGTGGAGGCGTTGAGGATGACCGAGGCGCCGTCGTTGAGCAGCGGCAGGGACTTCTGCACGGTGCGCAGGACACCGAGGACGTTGACGTCGAAGATCGCGGCGTAGTCCGCCTCGGTGATCTTCTCCAGGGGGACGTGCGAGGCGTTGGCGGCGTTGGCGAAAACCACGTCGAGCCCGTGGCCGCGCGCCTGGACGGCCGCGTAGAGCCGGTCGAGGTCGGCGGGGTCGGTGACGTCGCCGCGCACGGCGGTGGCCGAGCCCTCCCCGATCTCCGCGACGGCCGCGGCCAGCTCGGCCTCGCGGCGGCCGGTGATGAACACGTGCGCGCCCTCCTGGGCGAGCCGGACCGCGCTGGCGAGCCCGATCCCGGTGCCGCCGCCGGTGACGACGGCGGTCTTGCCTTCGAGCTGTCCCACTCCGGGCCTCCTCAAGTTCTGTACTGATCGGTACTGAATTCGACGCTAGCACTTTCGTACCGATCGGTGCAAAACAGGTAGGCTGTGCGGTGTGGACACCGGGCGCAGGACGGGACGGCCGAGGGGCTTCGACGTGGACGAGGCCCTGGACCGGGCCGTCCGGGTGTTCTGGGCCAAGGGCTACGAGGGCGCCTCGCTCACCGACCTGACCACGGCCATGGGCATCAACCGGACCAGCATGTACGCGGCGTTCGGCAACAAGGACGAGCTGTTCCGCAAGGCGCTCGACCGGTACACCGGGACGCAGGCCGGGTACGTGCGGCGCGCGCTGGAGGAGCCGACCTCGGCGGGCGTGGCCAGGGCGTTCCTGAAGGGCTCGGTGCGCGCCTCCACGACGCCCGGCGAGCCGACGGGGTGCCTCGGCGTGCAGGGGGCGCTGGCGGTGGGCGACGACGCGCGGTCGGCGTGCGAGGTGCTGGCCGCGTGGCGCGACGAGGGCTGCGCGTGGCTCCGGCAGCGGTTCGAGCGGGCGGTGGCCGAGGGCGACCTGCCCGCCGGGAGCGACCCGGCGCTGCTCGCGCGGTACCTGATGACGGTGGCGAACGGGATCGCCGTGCAGGCGTCGGGCGGGGCGGACCGGGCGACCCTGGACCTGGTGGCCGACGTGGCGCTGCGCAGCTGGCCGCCCGCCTGATCATCGCAGGTCACCGGTTCGTCACGGGTTCGGGCTTGAGCCTCCACCCGCTGGAACCCGCAGGATCTTCGGCATGGACGACGAGCTGACCATCGGCGAGCTGGCCGCGCGGACCGGACTCCCGGTGCGCACGCTGCGCTTCTGGTCCGACGAGGGCGTGCTGCCCCCGGCTTCCCGCTCCACCGGCAACTACCGCCTCTACGACTCGGCCTCGGTGGCGCGCGTCGACCTGGTCCGCGCCCTGCGCGAGCTGGGGCTGGGACTGGACGAGGTGGGCCGGGTGCTGGACGGGCGGGCGAGCGTGGCCGAGGTGGCGCGGGCGCACGTGGTCGCGATCGACGCGCGGATCAGGGCGCTGAAGGTCAGCCGGGCGGTCCTGTCGGTAGTGGCGGAACGCGGGGCGAGCACCGAGGAGACGGCGTTGATGAACCGGTTGGCCAGGCTCTCCACCGAGGAGCGGGCGCGGGTCGTGGAGGAGTTCAAGGAGGAGGTGTTCGGGCCGCTGCCGCTGACGCCCGAGCAGCGGGA
>NZ_JBQGCX010000076.1:0-7496 GCF_052038725.1 Actinosynnema sp. | reverse complement strand
AGGCGCCGCCACCCCGCCGGGGTTCGCTCCCGAGGGTGATTCGGTGTCCCCCGAAGAGGCGGACCTCCCCGAGGAGCCCCTCGCCGCCGACCCCGGGATCAGCGACCCCGAGATCAGCGATCCCGACGCCGCCGATCCCGAGGGCTGGGCGCGGGACGTCGACGTGCTGCTCGCCGAGCGGGCCGCCGCCATGGACCGGCGCGAGCGCGTCCTGCTGCCCGAGCACCTGTCGGTCAGCCAGCTCGTCGAGCTGGCCACCGACCCCGACCAGCTGGCCCGCCGCCTGCGCCGCCCGCTGCCGTTCCCGCCGAACCCCCTCGCCCGCCGGGGCACCGCGTTCCACACCTGGCTGGAGCGGCGGTTCGGGGCGGTCCGGCTGCTGGAGCTGGACGAGCTGCCCGGCGCCGCCGACGAGGACGCCGTGCCGGACGGGGAGCTGGGGCGGCTGCAGGAGGCGTTCCTGGCCAGCGCCTGGGCCGACCGCACGCCGCACGCCGTCGAGGTGCCCTTCGAGGCCGAGGTGGACGGACTCGCGGTGCGCGGGCGGATGGACGCCGTGTTCGCCGACCCCGACGGCGGGTGGACCGTCGTGGACTGGAAGACCGGCCGGGTGCCCGAGGCCGACCGGGTGCCGTCGCTGTCCGTGCAGCTCGCGGCGTACCGGCTGGCCTGGGCGTCGCTGTCGGGCAGCCCGGTGGAGCTGGTCAGGGCCGCCTTCCACTACGTCCGCGACGACCGCACGCTCCGCCCCGCCGACCTGCTCGACGCCGAGGGGCTGCGCGCCCTCATCCGGACGGTGCCCGATCTTCGCCCGAAGGAGTGAGCCGAGCCCTCAGGAGCTGACCCGAGCGTGGTCGGGGACCTCCTTAAGCACCCGTTCGTACAGCACTTCCAGCAGCCACCGCCCGAACAGCGACGGCCCGAACTCCGCCGACCGGTCCTCCGGCGGCACGACCAGCTCGGCCGGGGCGCCCTCGTCCTCCTCGTCGACCGCGACCACCCCGATCCCGTAGTAGTCCAGCTCGATCAGCGGCCACGCCTCGTCGCGCTGGGCGGTGGGCAGCACGACCGCGCAGGGCGCGAGGGTCATCAGCGTCCCGCAGGCCTGGAGCGCCTGGTCGGCGCTGCACTCCCCGACGAGCACCCCGACCAGCTCGACGGCGGAGACGGGGAGGCGGTCGTGGACGGAGGGCTCGAACCAGGAGCGGAACCAGGACGGGTCGGCGTGCGGCGGCCAGTCGTTCGCGCTCCGCCACCGGTGCACGTCGGCGCGGAGCCGCACGACGGCTGACACCCGCTGGCCGAGTACGGCGACGTCCGGGACCACGATCCCGCGCCACCCGAGTGCCGTGGCGGCACGGTGCAGTAGCGGTTGCACTAGTGCATCCTAGGTCTAGTCGCGATGTGAGCGGCAGGAGCAACAGCCGGCCCGGTCGCCGAGCGGTCGCCTGGCGCGGATCAGCGGGCGTCCCTGCGCACTCTCAACGCCCACAGCACCAACGGCACTTGGAGCGGGAGGCGGCCCCAGGCGAGTGTCCTCGCGCGGGCGGAGTCCCGTCGGTAGTCGTAAGCCATTTTCACATTCGCCGGGAAGACCGCGACGAAGAACCCCGCGGCGAGCAGCGCGCCCACGCGCCTGGTGCGCGGCACGGCGACGGCGGCGGCCAGCGCGAGCTCGGCGACGCCGGAGGCGTTCGTCCAGGTCCGGGGGCTGCCGGGCAGCGAGCGCGGCACGATCGAGTCGAACGCCGCAGGCCGCGCGAAGTGCGCGAGCCCGGCCACGCCCAGCAGGGCGGCCAGTGCCTGCGCCCGGACCGACCGGGAACGAGCGGGGTGGTGCATGACCCCCACCCTGTCACGCGTGCCCCGGCTCCGCGCCACCAGGGTTATCCTCCCGCACCGTGAGCGGTGATCCGGAAAATTCCGAACATCCCGAGCCCCCCGAGCGCGCGGCGACGACCGCGCGGGCCGACGAGTTCCTCGCCGGTCTGCGGGACTGGCTCGCCATCCCCTCCATCGGGGTCGACCCGGCCCACCCCGGCGACGTCGCCAGGTCGGCCGCCTGGCTGGCCGAGGCGCGGCGCGCCGACGGCTGGCCGGACGTGCGCGTCTGGGACGAGGGGCCCGCCCCGCCCGCCGTCTACGCCCACTGGCCGTCCGCCGACCCGGACGCCCCCGTCGTGCTGGTCTACGGCCACCACGACGTGCAACCGGTCGACCCGGTCGAGCGGTGGACCCGTCCCCCGTTCGAGCCCACCCTGGTCGGGGAGGAGCTGTTCGGTCGCGGGGCCAGCGACGACAAGGGCCAGGTCGCCATGCACCTGCTGGGCGTGCGCGCCCACCTGGCCGCGACCGGCCGCACCACCCCGGCGGTCACGCTCAAGCTGTTCGTCGAGGGCGAGGAGGAGGGCGGCTCCCCGCACATCGCCCGCACCCTCGCCGACCACGGCCCCGAGCTGGACTGCGACCTGGTCGTCTTCACCGACACCCCGCTGTACTCGCGCGAGGCCCCGACCGTGTGCACCGGCCAGCGCGGCGTCTACGGCGCCGAGGTCGTGCTCACCGGCGGCGCCACCGACGTCCACTCCGGACGGGCGGGCGGCAGCATCCCGAACCCGGCCACCGCGCTCGCCAGGCTCGTCGCCGCCCTGCACGACGAGGACGGCCGCGTCCAGCTCCCCGGCTTCTACGACCACGTCGTGCTGCCCACGGACGTCGAGCGCGCCGACTACGCCTCGCTCCCGTTCGACGAACAGGTGTGGCTGACCAACTCCGGCCGGGCGCGGGGCCTGTCCGGCGAGAGCGGCTGGTCCACCCTCGAACGCGTCTGGGTGCGCCCCACCGCCGAGGTGAACGGCCTGGTCGCGGGCTACACCGGGCCGGGGTTGAAGACCGTCGTGCCCGCCGACGCCCGCGTGAAGCTGTCGTTCCGGCTGGTGCCCGGACAGCGCCCCGAGCACGTCGCGGAGGCGCTGCGCGAGTTCGTCGACGCCCACACCCCCGAGGGCCTGCGCGCCGAGATCGTCAGCCGGGGCGACGGGGTCCCGCCGTACGCGGTGGACGTCGCGCACCCGGCGGTCGGCGCGGTCCGCGACGCCCTCGAAGGCGCCTTCGGCAAGCCGGTCCGGTTCAGCCGCACGGGCGGTTCCGGTCCCGCCGCCGTGCTGCACGAGACGCTGCGCGTGCCGGTCGTCTACTTCGGCGTGGCGCTGCCCGACGACAACATCCACGCCCCCGACGAGCGCGTCGTCGTGCCGCTGCTGCTCTCCGGGGCCGAGGCGCTGGCCGTGCTGTGGCGCACCCTGCCCGAGCGGCTCGCGAGCGGGGAGCCGCCGGCGTGATGAAGCACCTCATGGGGGAGCCGCTGAGCGAGCGCCCCGGCCACTCCCTCGTCGGCGTGGTCAAGATGCCCGACACGGTGCAGAGCCCGGTCCAGGCGATCATGAAGCGGGTGATCGGCGCGCTGGCCGCGCTGATCGCCGCCGTGCTGATCGTCTACCTGGACCGGGACGGCTACCGCGACGTCAACGGCGACGGCCTGTCGCTGCTCGACGCGGTCTACTACGCGACCGTCTCGCTGTCCACGACCGGCTACGGCGACATCACCCCGGCCAGCTCGTCGGCCAGGCTCATCAACGTGCTCGTCATCACCCCGCTGCGGGTGCTGTTCCTGATCGTCCTGGTCGGCACGACCCTGGAAGTGCTCACCGAGCGCTCCCGCCAGGCCTTGCGCATTCAGAAGTGGAGGACCAAGGTGCGCGACCACGTGGTCGTCATCGGGTACGGGACGAAGGGCCGCTCCGCCGTGAGCGCCCTGCTCGGCGACGGGGCGGACCCCGGCTCGATCGTCGTGGTGGACACCGCCCAGTCGGCGCTCGACGCGGCCTCCGCCATCGGCCTGGTGACCGTGCTCGGCTCGGGGACCAGCAACGACGTGCTGAAGGTCGCCGGGGTGCCCAGGGCGCGGGCGGTGGTGGTCGCGGCGAACCGCGACGACACCGCCGTGCTGGTCACCCTGACCGCCCGCGAGCTGGCCCGCGACGGCGCGCAGGTCGTGGCGGCGGTGCGGGAGCGGGAGAACGAGCACCTGCTGCGCCAGTCCGGCGCGGACTCGGTGGTGGTCTCCAGCGAGACGGCCGGGCGACTGCTCGGCATGGCCACCGCGACGCCGACCGTGGTCGACATGGTCGAGGACCTGCTGACCCCGGACTCGGGGTTGGCGATCGCGGAGCGCGACGTCGAGCCGGAGGAGGTCGGCGGCTCGCCCCGGCACCTGTCGGACATCGTGCTGGGCGTGGTGCGGGGCGGGAAGCTGTACCGCATCGACGCGGCCGAGGCGGACGCGGTGGAGGCGGGCGACAAGCTGCTGTACGTGAAGAAGGTGACGCCGCCGGAGGAGGACGAGCTGGTCCGGCGCTGATCCCCCTGACCGGGGCCGCCCCACGCGGGCGGCTCCGGCTCCGGCTGATGTGAATCCTCTTCGCCTCCACCGGGTACGCCTCGGTCATGAGCGGTGAACCGAACCGAACCCCGGCGAACGGCGAACGCGGGCCGAAGCAGTTCCACCTGGCGCTCGCGGCGAGCGCCGTGGCCGCCCTCGTCTTCGGCGTGGCGCTGCCCAGCCACCGCGCGGATGGCTTCGAGGTGGCCCCCGGCCCGATCATCACGATCGCTCTCGCGCTGCTGGTGTTCCAGTCCCTCTACTCGGACGGCGGCGTCCGGGCCGACCGGGAGTCCGGGGAGGCCGCGCTCCGGGAGGCGAAGGCCGAGCGCGCGGCCGTGGAGCGGGGCCCCGCCGGGCCCAACGCCCCCGGGAGCCGGTCCTAACCTCGTCCCCCCACCCCGGTGACCTCCTCGGGCTCCCCCTGCTCCACCGCCGGGTTCGCCGGTTCCACGGGATCGGCCGCCCCCGCAGCCTCCCCCTCCTCGACCCCGATCGGCAGCACCACCCGGAACGTCGCCCCCGGTCGCCCCATCTGCGGCGCCAGGCACGTCAACTCACCGCCATGCGCCCGCACCACGCCCCGCGCGATCGACAACCCCAACCCCGACCCGCCCCGCCGCCGGTCGCGCGACTCGTCGAGCCGCACCAGCCGGTCGAAGATCCGCTCCCGCTCCAGCAGCGGCACGCCAGGCCCGTTGTCCGACACGGTCAACCAGGCCCGGTCCCCGGCCCGCCACACCCGCAGCCGCACCACGCCCTCCGGCCCGGTGGCCTGCCGCGCGTTGTCCACCAGGTTCACCAGCACCTGCGCCAACCGCTCCGCGTCCGCCACCACCACGACCCGCTCGCCCTCGGCCTCCACGTCCAGGTCCGGCGCCAGCAACCGGCTGCGCGCCACCTCCGCCTCGGCCAGCCCCAGCAGGTCCACCGGCCCCACCTGCAGCTCCAGCCCCGCGTCTATCCGCGCCAGCTGCAGCAGGTCGTCCACCAGCCGCCCGGCCCGCCGCGCCTCCCGCACCAGCAGCAGGTTGAACTGCTCCCGCTCCTCCGCCGACGAGCTCTGCACCAGCGCCTCGGCCACCGCCTGCACCCCGGCGATCGGGGTGCGCAGCTCGTGCGCCGCGTCCGCCACGAACCGCTTGGTCCGCTGCTCCGACCCCTCCAGCGAGTCGAGCATGTCGTCGAAGGCCGCCGCCGTGCGCCCCAGCTCGTTCTCCACCCGCGACGGGTTGAGCCGGTGCCCGCGCCGCCCGGCCGCGATCGAGCGGGCCAGGGTCGTCATCGCGTCCAGCGGCGCCAGCGCCCGGCGCACCACCCACACCAGCGCCACCACCGCCCCGCCGATGGCCGCCAGCCCACCCGTCACCAGCACGCTCCGCAGCCGCGACTGCGCCGCCGACAGCACGCTCGTGTCCGCGTACAGCGTCACCGTGGACCCGTCCGCGAGGTTCCGGGTCACCTCCCGCCGCACGTCCCCGCTGGGCTCCTGCCCGAACTTCAGCCCGCTGGGCAGCTCCACCAGCACCCGCACGCCGCGGTTCTCCAGCCGGTTCACCAGCTCCGCGCCCCGCACCCGCTGCTTCACGAACTGCTGCGCCGCGCGCGCCTTGTCCTGGAGCACCGCGTCCATGTCCCGCCGCGACTGCGCCTCGAACTGCGAGTCCACCAGCAGCACCAGCCCGAGCACCACCACCGCCAGCACGGCCGCCGACGACACCGTGACCCGGCGCCGCAGCGACACCGTGCGCAGGCTCACGAGTCCTCCGCGCGCAGCACGTACCCCAGTCCCCGGACCGTGTGCAGCAGCCGGGGCCCGTGCTCCTCCAGCTTCCGGCGCAACGCGCTGACGTGCACTTCCACCAGGTTCGGGTCGTAGTCCTCGTACCCCCACACCGCCGTGAGGATCTGCGTCTTGCCGACCACCCGCCCCCGCTGCGCCGCCAGGTACCGCAGCAGCCGCAGCTCGGTCGCCGTCAGCTCGACCTGCGCGTTCCCCCGCACGACCACGGCCGAGTCCGCGTCGACGACCAGGTCCCCGATCTGCACCGTCGACGGCGTGCGCCCCAACCTCCGCAGCACCGCGCTCACCCGCGCCACCACCTCGGCGAGCACGAACGGCTTGGTCACGTAGTCGTCGGCCCCGCGGTCCAGCCCGCGCAGCCGGTCCTGCACCCCGTCCCGAGCCGTGAGCATCACCACACCGGCCCCGCTGCCCCGCCGGATCACCTCCAGCAGCGCGAACCCGTCGCGCCCAGGCAGCATCACGTCCAGCACGACGAGGTCGGGCCGGAACCGCGTCAACTCCCCTTCCAGGTCACGCCCGTCGGGCCGGACCCGCACCTGGTAGCCCTGCTCGCGCAGGGCCGAGCCCACCGCGGCCCCGATAGCCTCCGCGTCCTCGATCACCAGCACCCTGGCAGCAGTTGGCACGGGTCCATTCTGCGACCGATAGCCCCGGAACGTCCGCCGACCTTCAGCCCACCCTCAGCTCGACCGCCGAACGCACACCCGAGCCCCCACGACAACCCGACACGCCGTCTGCCAACATCCACCCGTGGCGCTTCGGCTCAACCCCGTCCGGTGGGCGCTCGCGCTCCTCGTCGTCGGCCTCGCCGCGGTAGCGGTGGTGGTCGCCCTGTCCTGGCCGGAATCCACAGCCGAGGGCGCCCTGACCGAGGCAACCGTGACAACCCCGGCCCCCTGCAGCGGCCCGGAGGCCTTCGACCAGGTCGCGTACGACCTGAACGGCACCCGCCACGAGGCCAAGCTGGACGGCTGCGGCCACAGCGAGAACGAGATCGTGCGCGTGCTCGTGAAGGCGAACACGACAGCGGACACCCTGCTCCAGTCGGCGAGCACCGTGCCCGACAACGCCATCCCCCTGGCAGGCCGCCTGAGCGGAACGCTGGTCTGCCTGAGCGGCCTGGCAGGCGCCCTCTACGCCTACCTGCTAACCCGCCGCAGCCCCACACCACTCCCCACCACGATCCCCAAGACCGGCCCGTAGCCGAACCCGCAACCCGCTCCTTGACCGCCTCGCGGGCTGCGGGGC
>NZ_JBQGCX010000075.1:0-3850 GCF_052038725.1 Actinosynnema sp. | reverse complement strand
TGTCCGGCGCGGCAGCGCGCGGCTGCGCCGGACACGCCGGGAGCCGGGGTCAGGCCAGCGCGTGCAGCACCGCCGCCGTGAGCGCGGTGCGGGTCACCAGCCCGGAGACGGTGGCGTGCTCGTGCCTGGCGTGCGCCCCGTCGCCGATCGCGCCGAAGCCGTCCAGCACGCCGACGCCCAGCGCCGCCACGAAGTTCCCGTCGCTCGCGCCGCCCACCGCCACCTCCGGCAGCGAAAGGCCCAGCCCCTCGGCCGCCGCGCCTGCCACGGCGTGCAGCTCGGCGGTGGCCGGGGTGCGCTCCATGACCGGGCGGTTCCAGCCGCCCTCCACGGTCAGCGACGCCTTCGGGTGGCGCGCGGTCAGACCGGCGAGCACGCCCTCCACCCTGGTGATCTCCGCCAGGCTCGACACCCGCACGTCGACCTCGCCGAACGCGCTGCCCGCGATCACGTTCGACCGCGTGCCGCCGCCGATCACGCCGACGTTCACGCTGGTCCCGGCGTCCAGGTCCTGCGCGGCGTGCAGGGTCAGCACGGCCCGCGCCAGCTCGTCCACCGCGCTCGCGCCCCTGGTCGGGTCCAGGCCCGCGTGCGACTCGACGCCCTCGGCGCGCACGGTGAACACGCCGACCCCCTTGCGCGCCGTCTTCACCGCGCCCTCCGGACCCGCCGCCGCCTCGAACACCAGCGCCCCGCGCACGCCGACCGCCGCCGCCTCGATCACCTCCCGCGACGCGGGCGAGCCGATCTCCTCGTCGCCGTTGAGCACCAGCCGCAGCGGCGGCAGGGCCAGACCGGCGGCGCGGGCGATCCGCACCGCCCAGAGCAGCTGCACCAGCCCGGCCTTCATGTCGAACACGCCCGGCCCGGTGATCCGGTCGCCGTCGACCGCGAACGGGATCTCCGCGAGCGTGCCCAGCGGCCACACCGTGTCGTAGTGCGCGAGCAGCAGCACCGGGGCGGCGACGCTGCCCGCGAAGTCCAGCACCCGCACGTCCCCGTGCACCCCACCGTCCACTGTGGACGACGAGTCGGCGGGGCCGATCCGCTCGGCGACCAGACCGTCCACGAAGGACAGACCGCGCGACAGCGCCGCCTTGTCGTCGCTGGGCGTCTCGACCTCCACGTACCGGCGCAGGTCGTCCAGCATCTCCGGCAGCGCGGCCCGCGCCGCCTCCAGCAGTGCCCCTGTCACGCGCTCTCCCCTTCGCTCGTCCGCTCACGGGCCGCGCGAGGCGGCCGGCACCGGACGGTACCGGTCGAACGGCCGGTCAGGCGGGGGTCAGGGTGAAGCGGACGTTCGGCTCCTCCCCGTCGCCCCCGGCGAGCACGGTCACGTCGGTCACCACCGGGCGCAGCGCCGCGCCGATGCCGGTGATCCCCAGGTCGCCCGCGGCGGCCCGGCCCGCGCCCAGCAGCACCGGGGCCACGTACGCGACGATCTCGTCGACCAGGCCCGCCCGCAGGAACGCGGCGGCCACGGTCGGCCCGCCCTCCAGGAACACGTGCCTGCGACCGCGCTCGAACAGCTCGGCCAGCGCGGTCCCCGGGTCGCGGGTGCGCAGCAGCGCCACCTCCGCCGACCCGTCGAACAGCCGCAGCGCCTGCGGCAGCTCCCGCTCGCCCAGCACCGCGCGCAGCGGCTGGTGCGCGAGCGGGGCGTCGTCGGGGCCGCGCACGGTCAGCCGGGGGTCGTCCACCACGGCCGTCCCGGCGCCCACGAGCACCACGTCGCAGCCCGCGCGCAGCCGGTGCACGTCGGCGCGCGCGACCGAGTTCGAGATCCACCTGCTGGTGCCGTCCGCCGCCGCGCTGCGCCCGTCGAGGCTCGCGGCGAACTTCCAGGTCACCAGCGGTCGCCCGTGCTCGACGCCGAACACCCAGGCCCGGTTCAGCTCGCGGGCGCGGTCGGCCATCAGCCCGTGCTCGACCTCGATCCCGGCGTCCCGCAGGGTCCGCGTCCCCCCGGTGGCGACCGGGTTCGGGTCGGACTGGGCGAAGACGACCCGCCGCACCCCGGCCTCCACCAGCGCGCGGGCGCACGGCCCGGTCCGGCCGGTGTGGTTGCACGGCTCCAGCGTCACCACGGCGGTGGTCCCGCGCGCGGCGGCGCCCGCCCTGGCCAGCGCGTCGGCTTCGGCGTGCGCGGTCCCGGCGCCCCGGTGGTGGCCCTCGGCGACCACCGTCCCGTCGTCGGCCAGCAGCACGCACCCCACGCGGGGGTTGGGCCCCAGCGGGACCCCCGGCGTCGCGGCCAGCTCCAGCGCCCGCGCCATCGCCTCGTGTTCGGTCAGCACAGCCCGTCCCTCTCGTGCCCTCGCGGCGTCCCGCACTCCTCGGCCAACCCGTCGGCCAGCAGCGAGGCGATCGCCCGCAGCTCCTCGACCCGCCGCGGGTCGAGCCGGTCGAACACCAGCCTGCGCACCTCGGCCACGTGCGCGGGCGCGACGCGCCGCAGCACGGTCAGCCCGTCGTCCGTCAGGGTCGCGTACTGCACCCTGCGGTCCGCGCCGCACTGCCTGCGGCGCACCCACCCGCGCTTCTCCATCGCGGCGATCGCGTGGGTGAGGCGGGACGGGCTGGTCGCGGCGAGCCTGGCCAGCTCGCCCATGCTGAGCGTGCGGTCCGGGTGGTCGGAGAGCACGGCCAGCATCGAGTAGTAGGTGTGGCTGATCCCGACCTCGTCCCGCAGCTGCCGGTCGAGGGCCTGCGGGAGCACGCTGACCACCCGCAGCAGCGCCAGCCACGCGGCCATCTCGGGGCCGTCCAGCCAGCGCGGGGCGTCCGCGCCGTCGGCCTCCGGGTCGGTGCTGCCGAGATCCGCGCTGCCGGGTCCGGCCCGGCCGAGGTCCGCCGTCACGAGGCCAGCTCGGCCCCGACCACGTCCCCCAGCCGGGGGTGCGCGACCGGGTGGGCCAGGTCGAGGGTGTGCGCGGTGTGGTCGCGCTTGGCGGTCAGGTAGCGGGCGTTGGCGTCGGAGAGGTGGACGCCGGTGGGGACCCGCTCGGTGACCGCGACGCCGTAGCCCTGGAGCTGGACGGCCTTGTCGGGGTTGTTGCTCAGCAGCCGGACGCGGTCGACGCCCGCGGCGAGCAGCATCTGCGCGGCGGCGCGGTAGTCGCGCTCGTCCTCGCCCCTGCCCAGCGCCACGTTCGCCTCGTAGGTGTCCATGCCGGAGTCCTGGAGCGCGTAGGCGTCGAGCTTGGCGTACAGGCCGATGCCGCGACCCTCCTGGCGCAGGTAGAGCAGGAACCCGCCGGTGGTCGCGATGCGCTCGACGGCCTCGCGCAGCTGCGGGCCGCAGTCGCAGCGCTGCGAGCCGAACACGTCACCGGTGAGGCACTCGCTGTGCGGGCGGACCAGGGGAGCGGTCCCGCCCCGACCGGCGAGCGCCACGGCTGTCTCCCAGTCGCCCAGGCCCAGGAGCAGGTGCTCGCGCTCGTCGGCCAGGCCGCGGAAGGTGAGCACGTCGGCGGTGGTGCTGTAGCCGTCGGGGCAGCGCAGGGGGACGCGGACCCTGGTGCGCACGGTGGCGGAGGGGGTCGCGGGGAAGTCGGTGGCCATCAGCACTCCAAGTGTTTGAAACTTGAAATGATGCTAGGTCGGGTGGGCTTGAAGCTTCAAGTGAGTGGTCGCATGGCGCAGGTCACAGGGGTTTCCCGGCATATCCGGGCCGGTCCGGGCGTTAAGCGCGCCGCCGGGTGGCCTACCCGGCGACCCGTCCGGCAGCGCGTCCACCGGTCCGCCCGGTGATCCGCTCGACGGCGGCCACGGCGGCGGCCCGGTCGTGCGGCTCGGTGTCCAGCGCGCGGTGGATGGACATCCCCTCGATCAGGGCGTCGAGCAGCCT
>NZ_JBQGCX010000074.1:0-3764 GCF_052038725.1 Actinosynnema sp. | reverse complement strand
GCTGGTCTCCGCGCCGGTGGTGGCGCCGATCACCGCGCCCGGCGCTGCGCCGGGGCTGGTGCCGGGGGTGGTGCGCGCGGTCCGGCCGCGGGGTCGTGTCACGGGTGCTCCGATCCGGGTCGGCGGTGCTGGGTGCCGGGGACCGGGGCGCGTGCCCACGCGACGCCGCGCGACCCCGTCATGACCATCGGTCGCGGGCGCGCGAGTGCTTACCCGTGAACACCGGATTCACTCGTTTGCTTGAGCATTCCGGCATACGGCGTGCGGATCGACCCGCGTGTCACTTCGGTGGGGTGCTGGGCAGCGGGGTCCGTTGCCGGCTAAGATGGTGGCGCGGCCCGCTCCCAGTGACCCCCAGGCTGGTTGAGCGGGTCGCCTCTTCTTCTCCAGGCGAAGGGGCGCCCACCCGAAGCCGGTGGGCGCCCCATCGCCGTTCCCAGGGCCTCGGCGGGTCAGACCGGGTACGGCGCGTGCTCCAGGTCGTGCGCGAGCGCCACCGGGCCGTTGGTCAGTGCGCCCCGGTGGGTGTTCAGGCCCAGCGCCAGCGCGTGGTCGGCGCGCAGCGCCTCCCGCCAGCCCCGGTCGGCCAGCGCCGCCGCGTACGGCAGCGTCACGTTGGTCAGCGCGTACGTCGAGGTGCGCGGCACCGCCCCCGGCATGTTCGCGACGCAGTAGAACACCGAGTCGTGCACCGGGTAGGTCGGGTCGGCGTGCGTGGTCGGCCGCGAGTCGGCGAAGCAGCCGCCCTGGTCGATCGCGATGTCCACCAGCACCGAGCCCGGCCGCATCCGCGCCACCAGCGCGTTGTCCACCAGCTTCGGGGCCCGCGCGCCCGGCACCAGCACCGCGCCGATCACCAGGTCCGCCTCCAGCACGGCCTGCTCCACCGCGTACCGGGTCGACGCGACCGTGCGCAGCCGGTTCCCGAAGCGCGCGTCGATCTGCCGCAGCCGGTCCACGCTGGTGTCCAGCACCTCCACGTCCGCGCCCATGCCGACCGCGATCGTCGCCGCGCTGAGCCCGGCCACGCCGCCCCCGATCACCACCACCCGCGCCGGGTGCACGCCGGGCACGCCGCCGGGCAGCACCCCGCGCCCGCCGGACGGCTTCATCAGCGCGAACGCCCCCACCTGCGGCGCGAGCCTGCCCGCCACCTCCGACATCGGCGCCAGCAGCGGCAGCGCGCCGCCGGCCGACTGCACCGTCTCGTAGGCGATCGCGGTCGTGCCCGAGGCCAGCAGCGCCTCGGTCAGCGGCCGGTCCGCCGCCAGGTGCAGGTAGGTGAACAGCACCTGGCCCTCCCGCAGCCTCGGGTACTCCTCGGCCACCGGCTCCTTCACCTTCAGCACCAGCTCGCCCTCGGCCCACACGTCGTCGGCCGAGGCCAGCACCTTGGCGCCCGCCGCCAGGTACTCGTCGTCGGGGATCGCGGAGCCGAGGCCCGCGCCCGCCTCGACGAACACCTCGTGGCCGCGCGCGGACAGCTCGTGGGCGCCAGCCGGGGTGAGGGCGACGCGGTACTCGTGGTTCTTGACCTCGCGGGGGACTGCGATGCGCACGGTGGCCTCCTTCGCTGCGGTGATTGCCTAAAGGTCGGGTACCCGCCGCGGGGTGTCATCGTGCTCACAGCACGAACGGGACCCCCGGCGCTTGTGCGCGCCGACCAATCGTTGACACCCCTCGGGGCGGGCACCTAGCGTTCGGGACTCAACTGAACATCGGCCGCGGCGTCCCTGGCGGGGCGCCGGATCACCGGCGGGAGAGTCCTCGGGAACAGCCGGGGCGCCGAAGGAGCAAGTACCCCGCACACTCTCAGGCAACGGGAACCGCCGGGGTGAGGCCGCTCTGGAAAGCGCACCCCGAAGGGGGAGGCGCACCCACGGTGCAAGCCGCTCGCGCGGCGAAGCTCTCAGGTACCAGGACAGAGTGGGGGATCAACCCACCACAGGTCCCGCGACAGGAGCGCCGCCGTGCCCGCATTCCCCGAGAACCTGCTGTACACCGCCGACCACGAGTGGGTCGACTGGACGCCCGGCACCCAGGAGCCGGTGTCGGTCGGCATCACCTCGTACGCCGCCGAGTCGCTGGGCGACATCGTGTTCGTGCAGCTGCCCGAGGTGGGCGAGCGCGTCACGTCCGGGCAGGTGTGCGGCGAGCTGGAGTCGACCAAGTCGGTCAGCGACCTGTACGCGCCGGTGAGCGGCGAGGTCGTGGAGGTCAACACCGGCGCGGTGGAGGACCCCGCGCTGGTCAACGGCGACCCGTACGGCGGCGGGTGGCTGTTCAAGGTCCGGGTCGAGAGCGCCGAGGGGCTGCTCACGGCCGCGAAGTACGCCGAGCTGACCGGGGACTGACCGGTGGCGATCAGCGTCTTCGACCTGTTCTCCGTCGGCATCGGGCCCTCCAGCTCCCACACGGTGGGCCCGATGCGGGCGGCGGCCACGTTCGCCGAGCGGCTGCGCGGGGTGTCCGGTCAGGTGCGCCGGGTGCGGGTGGAGCTGTTCGGCTCGCTCGGCGCCACCGGGCACGGGCACGGCAGCCCCAAGGCCGTGCTGCTCGGGCTGGAGGGCAACAAGCCGGAGGAGGTCGACCCGGTCGCCGCGGAGGCGCGGGTGGCCGAGATCCGGGCGGCGGGCGCGCTGCGGCTCGGCGGCGGCGCGGAGATCGCGTTCCGCGAGCCCGACGACCTGGTGATGCACCGCCGCAAGTCGCTGCCGCTGCACCCGAACGGGATGGTGTTCGAGGCGTTCGACGCGGCGGGCGCGAGCCTGGACCGGGCCGAGTACTACTCGGTCGGGGGCGGGTTCGTGGTCGACGAGCACGCGTCGGGCGCGGACCGCATCAAGCCCGACACGACCCCGCTGGCCCACCCGTTCCGCACCGGCGACGAGCTGCTGGACCTGACCGCGTCCACCGGGCTGCGGATCAGCGAGGTGATGCTGGCGAACGAGCTGGCGTGGCGCAGCGAGGACGAGGTGCGGCGGGGGCTGCTGCACATCTGGCAGGTGATGCAGGACTGCGTCGAGCGCGGCTGCACCGAGCAGGGCGTGCTGCCGGGCGGGTTGAAGGTGCGGCGGCGGGCGGCGGAGATGCGGCGGTCGCTGCGCGACGAGCACTACGCCACGGACCCGCTGCGGGTGATGGACTGGGTGACGCTGTTCGCGCTGGCGGTGAACGAGGAGAACGCGGCCGGCGGTCGCGTGGTGACCGCGCCGACGAACGGGGCGGCCGGGATCGTGCCCGCGGTGCTGCACTACTACGCGCGGTTCGTGCCGGGCGCCTCGGACGACGGCGTGGTGCGGTTCCTGCTGACGGCGGGGGCGGTGGGGGTGCTGTTCAAGGAGAACGCGTCCATCTCCGGGGCCGAGGTGGGGTGCCAGGGGGAGGTCGGGTCGGCGTGCTCGATGGCGGCGGCCGGGCTGGCTGAGGTGCTCGGCGGGACCGCGACGCAGGTGGAGAACGCGGCGGAGATCGCGATGGAGCACAACCTCGGGCTGACGTGCGACCCGATCGGGGGGTTGGTGCAGATCCCGTGCATCGAGCGGAACGCGCTGGCGTCGATCAAGGCGATCACGGCGGCGCGGATGGCGCTGCGGGGGGACGGGTCGCACTTCGTGTCGTTGGACAAGGTCATCAAGACCATGCGGGACACGGGGAAGGACATGAAGGTCAAGTACAAGGAGACGGCTCGGGGTGGGCTCGCGGTGAACGTCATCGAGTGCTGAGCCGCTGCCTCCGAAGCCCTCCCGAAGTGACGTGGGGGC
>NZ_JBQGCX010000073.1:0-2191 GCF_052038725.1 Actinosynnema sp. | reverse complement strand
CGCCGTCAGCCCGTGATCGGGGTAGGCGACCCCGTCGAAGGTGGTCTCCAGGTGGTCGCCGCCGACGAGCTGCCTGGTCAACCAGCCGCCCGCCGCCCCACCGGGGGAGGTGGTCGGCTCGGCCCGCGCGGGCAGCGCGGGGGCCAGGAGCCCGGTGACGATCAGCGCGGCGATGCCCGCCGCGGCACGGCCATGACGCATGTGGCGCCTCTTTCGGTGGCGAGGCGCGGGCAACCCGAGGGGCCCGACCCGCAGTCCTCGACGGGTGGCGTGGCTTGTCCACGTCCGCCGGGTGTTCGGGCTCGACGTCCTCGGGACGCCCTACCGTTGCGGGTCAGCGCCGGCATTCGACCGGCTTCCCCCAGCGCACGCGCGGATCAGAGTACGCCCCGGAACCGCCGGGGCGACCAGCGAACGGCCCCATCCAGCGGGAACGCGCAGGAGGGGTGGGGGAGCCGGGGCTAGGGCTTCCGGGCGATCAGGCAGGCCTGCGGGCCCTTCTCGGCGCCGTGCGGGGCCCTCACCAGCCGCGCGATCTCGGTCAGGCCCGCTGCGGCGATCGCGCCGGCGACCGCGTCGACCGGGTGCCAGTGCACCTCCAGGTCCACGTCGTGCCCGTACGCGCGGGTCAGCGGGGTGACCCGGTCGCCCTCCTTGAAGGCGGTCATCAGGTGCCCGCCGGGCTTCAGGACCCGAGCGAGTTCGGTGAACACGGCGGGCAGCTCGGCGGTCGGCGCGTGCACGGTCGAGTACCAGGCCACGACCCCGCCCAGCGAGTCGGCCGGGACGGCCAGCTCGCGCATCGTCCCGACCTCGAACCGCAGGTCGGGGTGCTCGCGGCGGGCCACCTCGACCATGCCGGGGGACAGGTCGACCCCGGAGACGTCGACGCCCAGCCCGGCCAGGTGCGCGGTGATCAGGCCCGTTCCGCAGCCCACCTCCAGGACGGGGCCGTCGACCAGCTCGGCGAACGCCGCGAGGACGGCGCGGTCGAAGGGCATCCCAGGGAGGAGGCCGCTGACCAGCTGCTGGTAGGACTCGGCGACGGTGTCGTACGAGGCGCGGGTGGCCTCCGAGCGGGGGTCGGTCACGGGCGTGGACCCTAGCGGGTGGGGTGCTGGCGCGGGGCCCGGCGGGTCAGGCGCGGGACGGGGCGCGGCGGGCCTGCCACGGGAGTGGGGCGCGGCGGGTCAGGCACCCGGTCGGTTCACGGCGACCTCGGCCCAGACGGTCTTGCTCGTCGGGCCCTGCACCACGCCCCACAGGGTCGCCAGGCGGTTCACCAGGAGCAGGCCGCGACCGCTCGGCTGGAGCGGTTCGAAGCGGCTCAGCACGGGCAGCAGTTGCGGGCTGGCGTCCTCCACCTCGACCCTGATCACGTCGCGGACCAGGTGGAGCCGGAAGCGGCGGGGGGCGACCGCGTGTCTGAACGCGTTGCTGAGCAGGGCGTTGCCGACGAGCTGGGTGTCGACGGCGTCCGCCACTCCCAGCCCGGCGAGCGTCGCCGAGGTCCACTTCCGCATCCGCGCCAGCGGCGGGTCGTCGCCGTGCAGGACGACGTCGATCCGCTCACCGCGAAGCTCCACGATCCGCACTCGCCAGTCCTCCGGGAAAATCGCCCGACAAGCCGACGGGATACCCCCGTTGGCACGAGTCAAACACCACGCCCGGCCCACCCGTGGAGGTGGGGGGCACTGAACGGGGGAATCGCAGGTCATGGCTCCTACACCGGTCAACCGGTCCCGGCTGCTCGCGCTGCTGCGCGACGAGGGGCCGCTGTCGAGGGTCGCGCTGGGGGAGCGGCTGGGGGTGCCTCGGGCGGCGCTGTCGGCTGAGCTGGGGAGGTTGGCGGAGGCGGGGCTGGTCGAGGAGGGCGGGCCTGCGGCGAGCCGGGGCGGGCGGCGGTCGGTGCTGGTGCGGTTGGCGGCTGAGCTGAGGGTGCTGGCGGTGGCGGTGGGGGCCACGTCGGTCACGGTGGCGGTGGCGGACGGGCGGTGCGAGGTGTTGGCGCGGGTCACTGAGGAGAGTGACGTGCGTGACGGGCCGGGGGTGGTGCTGGAGCGGGTGGTGCGGCTGGCGGCGCGGGTCCGGGAGCTGGCGCCGGGGAGGGTGGTCGCGGCGGGGGTGGGGCTGCCGGGGCCGGAGAGCTTCCGGGACGGTGTGCCGGTGGCGCCGCCGATCATGCCGGGGT
>NZ_JBQGCX010000072.1:0-7349 GCF_052038725.1 Actinosynnema sp. | reverse complement strand
TGCCCTACTACATGTTCGTCGAGCGCGACACCGGTCCCCGCGAGTACTTCAAGGTGCCGCTGGCCCGCGCGGTCGACATCTTCCAGGGCGCCTACCGGACGCTGCCGGGCCTGGCGCGCACGGTGCGCGGCCCGAGCATGTCCGCCACGCCAGGCAAGGTGCTGGTCGACGGGATCGAGGACGCGCCGGACGGCAAGCACTTCCGGTTGCGGATGGTGCAGGCGCGCGTCCCCGAGCTGGTGGGCCGCCCGTTCCGGGCCCGGTTCTCGGAGACCGCGTCGTGGCTGAACGAGCTGGAGATCGACCCGTCGACGCCCGCCGACCTGCTGGCCGCCGTGACCAGCGCGGTCCCGAAGGCCGCGCCGCAGACCGCGGCGCTCGGCTGAGCGCCCCCTTCTCCGCGCTCGGCCGGGCGCCGCACCCCGGCGCCCGCACTCCCCCCGCGTTCCCCACTCCCCCACGACGAAAGGGCTCGGTGTGGCCGTCCGGAAGATCTCGCCCAACCTGGCGCTGGACCACCTGGTCTCGCTGCGCCAGGCCGCCGGTGAGCCGATCGTGCACCTGGGGTTCGGCGAATCGCGCCTGCCCGTGTTCCCCGGACTGGTGGAGCGGCTCGCCGAGGGCGCGGACCGCAACTCCTACGGTCCGGTGCCCGGCGCGCCCGGCGTGCTGCGGGCGTTCGCGGGCTACTGCGCCCGGCGGTCGCTGCCGACCGAGCCCGACCAGGTGGTCGTCGCCCCCGGCAGCAAGGCGCTGCTGCTGGCGCTCCAGCTGGTCGTGCCCGGCGACGTGCTGCTGGCGCAGCCGTGCTGGGTGACGTACGCGCCGCAGGCGGTGCTGGCGGGCAAGCGGGTGTTCGGGGTGCCGGTGCCCGCCGAGTGCGGCGGCGTGCCGGACCCGGACGCGCTGCGCGAGCGGGTGCGGCAGGCCCGCGCCGAGGGCGGCGACCCGCGCATCGTCATCCTGACCTCGCCGGACAACCCGACCGGCACCACCGCCCCGGCGGACCTGGTGCGGCGGATCTGCGCCGTCGCCGAGGAGGAGGACCTCCTGCTGGTGTCCGACGAGATCTACCGGGACGTCATCCACGACCCGGACTTCGAGTACCTCAGCCCCGCCGAGGTGTCGCCCTCGCGCACCGTCGTCATCACCGGGCTGAGCAAGAGCCTGGCGCTGGGCGGCTGGCGGATCGGCGCGGCCCGCTTCCCCGCCGACGAGGCCGGGCGGCGGATGCGCGCGGACGTGGCGTCGGTGGCCAGCGAGGTGTGGTCGACGCTGGCGGGCCCGATGCAGGCGGTCGCCGAGTACGCGTTCGACGAGCCCGCCGAGCTGGTGGCGCGGCGCGACGCGGACGCGCGGCTGCACGGCGCGGTGGCGCGGGCGGTGTGGCGGATCGCCGAGGAGGCGGGCGCGCTGACCCGGCCGCCCACGGGCGGGTTCTACGTGTACCCGGACTTCGAGCCGCTGCGCGAGCCGCTGGCCCGGCGCGGGGTCGTGGACGGGGAGACGCTGCAAGCGCACCTGCTCACCGAGTCCGGGGTGGCGGTGCTGGCGGGCGTGCACTTCGGCGACGACGCGCGGGCGCTGCGGTTCCGGGCGGCGACGAGCGTGCTGTACGGCGGCACCCGCGAGGAGCAGCACGCGGCGATGGCCGCGGCGGACCCGACGGCCGTGCCGCACGTGGCCGAGTCGCTGGCCGCGATCGAGCAGGCGTTCACCAAGCTGAGCGCGGGCTGAGCCGGTCCGGGATGAGGGAGTCTGGGATGAGCGTGCCGACCGCGATCGCGTTCCCCGGCATGGGGCCGGTGCAGTTCGCCGACGTCGCGAAGTTCATGCTGGTCAACCGGTTCGCGCGCGAGCTGGTGGGCGTGGCGGACGAGGTGCTGGGCGTCGACCTGTTCGCCGCGCTGCGCGAGAGCGGCTCGGACTACTCGGCGGCGGCGCAGGTGGGGTTCCTGGTGAACTGCCTGGCGCTGGCCCGGTGGGCCGAGCACGAGCACGGGTTCGCGCCGGAGCTGGTGACCGGGGCGAGCTTCGGCGGCAAGGCGGCGGCGGTGCACTCCGGGGCGCTCAGCGCCGAGGAGGGCATCTGGCTGACGGCCGAGCTGGTGCGGGTGGAGACCGAGTACTTCGCCGCCGAGCACGGCGACGTGGTGACGCTGTCGTTCGCCCGCACCCCGCAGGACGTGCTGGACGCGGCGCTGGCGGAGCTGGACGACTGGCACGAGCTGTCGTGCCGGGTGGACGTGGACTTCGCGATGGTCTCGCTCAAGCGCGACCGGGTGGGCTGGTTCTCCGACCGGCTGCGCGCGGCGGGCGGGCTGCCGCTGTACGAGATGGACCCGCCGCTGCACGTGAGCCTGTTCGGCGGGCTGCGGGACCGGATCGAGCGGGAGCTGCTGTCGCAGGTCACCTTCCGCGACCCGGCGGTGCCGGTGGTGGCCGACCAGGACGGGTCGGTGCGCACCACCGCCGAGGGCGTGCGGGCGGTGCTGCTCGACGGCGTGGTGCGGACGGTGCGGTGGCCGTCGGTGGTCGAGGCGCTGCGCGAGCGCGGCGTGGAGCGGCTGTGCGTGGCGGGGCAGGACTCGCTGTTCGGGCGGGTCGCGTGCACCAGGGACAACTTCGAGGTGCTGGCGGCGACGCCACGACTGGCCACGCGGCCGTACAAGCGGCCCGCGCTGGTGTGAGCCGGCTGCTGTGACCGGGCTGCTGTGACCGGGCTGGCCTGACCGGGCTGCCGTGACCGCGCGGTTCCGATCGCGCCAGAGGATTTGGGAGGACACATGGCCCTGCGCGAGACCGACCCCGTGCTGCACGCGCGCTTCCTGCGCGGGCTGGCCGCCAACCCGGACGGGGTGGCGCTGCGGCTGCCGGACGGGCGGGAGGTCGCCTACCGGGAGCTGCACGAGCTGGCCCTGTCCTGGGCCGGGGCGCTGTGGGCGGCGGGCAGCCCGCCGGTGGTGGGCGTGCTGGCGGACAAGACCCTGGAGTCGTACGCGGGCCTGCTCGCGGTGCTCTACTCCGGGGCGACCGCCGTGCCGCTGCACCCGGAGTTCCCGGCCTCCCGCACCCGCAGGATGCTCGACGCGGCCGGGGTGTCCGCGCTGCTGGTGGACGAGGCCGGGCTGACCGCGCTGGAGGCCCTGGGCCCCGAGTCGGCGATCCCGGCGTACGCGCCGCTGGCCGCGCACGTGGGGGACCACAAGTTCCTGCCCGACGCCGACCCGCTGGACGCGCCGGTCGACGTGCGCCCGGAGTCGACCGCCTACGTGCTGTTCACCTCGGGCTCGACCGGCCGCCCGAAGGGCGTGCCGACCACGCACGCGAGCGCCGACCACTACTTCACCGTGATCGAGGAGCGGTTCGACTTCACCTCGGCCGACCGGTTCTCCCAGTCGTTCGACCTGAACTTCGACTGCGCGGTGTTCGACCTGTTCTGCGCCTGGGGCGCGGGCGCGCAGCTGCACCCGATCCCCGGCGCGGCCTACCGGGACCTGCCCGCGTTCGTGGCCGAGCGGGGCCTGACGGTGTGGTTCTCCACCCCGTCGGCGATCACGCTGGTGCGCCGCCTCGGCGGGCTGGGCGCGGGGTCGATGCCGGGGCTGCGGTGGAGCCTGTTCGCGGGTGAGGCGCTGCGCCAGGCCGACGCGCAGGACTGGTTGGCGGCGGCGTCCGGGTCGGGGCTGGAGAACATCTACGGCCCCACCGAGCTGACCATCACCATCACCGGCTACCGCTGGGGCCCGGACTCGCCCTCCCTGTGCCTGAACGGGCTCACCCCGATCGGCGAGGTGCACGCGGGCCACGACTGGCTGCTGCTGGGCGAGGACGGCGAGCCGGACGGCGTGGAGGGCGAGCTGTGCGTGACCGGCGCGCAGCTCACCGCGGGCTACCTCGACCCGTCCGACGACGCGGGCCGGTTCCTGGAGCGCGGCGGGCGCCGCTGGTACCGCACCGGCGACCGGGTGCGCAGGCACCCGGACGGCACGCTGGTGTACCTGGGCAGGCTGGACTCGCAGGTGCAGCTGGCCGGGTGGCGGGTGGAGCTGGCCGAGGTGGAGCACGCGCTGCGCGGGTGCGACGGGGTGCTGGACGCGGTCGCGGTGACCCGGCAGGCCGGGGACGGGCTGGAGCTGGTGGTGTACTACACCGGGTCGCCCACGCCCGCGCGGCTGCTGTCGCGGGAGCTGCGGGACGTGCTGCCCAAGGGCATGGTGCCGCGCGACTACCGGCACGTGGCCGAGTTCCCGCTCAACTCCAACCGCAAGGTGGACCGGGGCGAGCTGGCCCGGATGGCCGCGAGCTGACGAAACCCTTGTCGCGCACCAGCTCCACACGGCGAAGGCCCCGACTCCCAGCGGAGTCGGGGCCTTCGCCGTTGCTCGTGGTCAGCGCTTGCCGCCCTTGGCGAGCAGCGCGGCCCGGTCGACCTTGCCGTTGGCGGTGGTGGGCAGCTCGTCGAGCACCTGGACCTTCTGCGGCACCATGTAGTCCGGCAGCGCCTCCATGCAGAACGCCTTGAGCTCCAGCTCCTCCAGCTCCGCGACGCCCGCCGACAGGGTCACGTACAGCACCAGCACCGGTTCCCGCTCGGCGAGGGGCAGCAGCACGGCGGTGGCCGCCGCGACGCCGGGGAAGTCGGTGGCGCGGCGCTCGATCTCGCCCAGCTCCACCCGGTTGCCCCGGATCTTGACCTGCGAGTCGGCGCGCCCGACGAAGTACAGCTCGCCGTCCTCGCCGAGGCGGCCGAGGTCGCCGGTGCGGAACACGACCTGGCCGGAGCGCGGGTTGAGCGGGTCGGGCACCAAGGCGCGGGCGGTGGCCTCGGGGTCGTCCCAGTAGGCGGTGAACAGGGCGCCGCTGCGCAGGTGGATGTGGCCGACCGCGCCGACCTCGAAGACCGCGCTGCCGTCCTCGTCGTCGATGAGGGTCATCTCGGCGCCGGGGTGGGCGTGCCCGATGGACAGCTCCTCCACGTCCGGGCCGAGCGGGTCGGGGACGTCGGTGAAGGAGGCGGCGACGGACTCGGAGCTGCCGAAGCAGTTGACGATCCGCAGGCCCGGCAGCACCTCGCGCAGGGTCCGCAGCTCGGGGAGCGGGAACTTCTCGCCGGAGTAGAGGATGCCCCTGATGCCGCGGCCCAGCTCGCCGAGCAGCTCGGTCTCGTGCTTGAGGACGGGGCGCCAGATCGACGGGACGCCGTCCACCTGGGTGGCGCGCGAGTCGTGCAGGAACTGCAGGAACCGGCGCGGCCAGCGCAGCAGGTCGCGCGGCACGGGGACGACGGACGCGCCGCTGCCGAGCGCGAGGCCGATGTCCAGCAGGGAGAAGTCGAACTGGAGCGGCGGGGTGGTGGCGACCCGGTCCTCGGCGGAGACGATGCCGTGGGCGAGCATCCCCCGGAAGAAGGCCAGGATCGCGCGGTGGCTCATCACGACGCCCTTGGGGCGGCCGGTGGTGCCCGAGGTGAAGATCATGTACGCCGGGTCGGCGGGGGTGATCTCCCTGCGGTGCCGGATCCGGGGCAGCGGCGCGCGGTCGACGGTGAGCCCGTCCGGGCCGAACCGGGCGAGCCCGACCGTCTCGGGGAGGCCCTCGCGGCGGCCGGTGTCGGACTGGAGGTGCAGGGCGGGCTCGACGGTGTCGACGATGGCGCGCAGGCGTTGCGCGGGGGTTTCCGGGCTGACCGGGATGTAGGTCAGGCCGAGGGTCGAGCACGCCAGGAGGGCGGTGATGGACCAGGGCGTGGTGTCGGACTCCAGGATGACCCGGTCGCCGACGTCCAGCCCCAGCTCGTCGAGCTGCGCGGCGAGCGCGGTGACCCGGCGCTCCAGCTGCCGGTAGGAGATCGTGCCGACCTCGCCGTTGGCGCACTCGACGACCGCGGGCGCCTCGGGGGTCAGCCGGGCTCCCGCGAGCAGGAATTCGTGCAGCGTCCCGACTGATTCCTGCGCGCGCGCGAACACTTCTCGGACCATGCTCCGGAACACCTCTCAACCACCGTCGAAGGCAAAGGGCGAAAAGACTCGCCACGACGCTATCAGCGCAGGTAGGAGAGCCAGCCCCGAGTCAAACCCCTAGCGGCCCCCTAACCGGTGGATTCACCCCCCGACCTGACGCGGAAATCATTCCGGAGGGGTTTTCCCGGTGCTAGCTTCGGGATGAGCCGGACCATTGACCCGTGAGGTGGAAGTCCATGTGGGACCAGCGTTTCGAGGAGATCCTGCGCAAGCACCTGCCGTTCGCCGAGCCGGGCGACGAGCTGGCCGAGGACGCGGACCTGCGCGACCTCGGCCTGGACTCGCTGGCGATGGTGGACCTGCTGGCGGACCTGGAGAAGGGCTTCGCGGTGCGCTTCCGCGACGACGCCCTGAAGGCCGAGACGTTCCGCACGCCGAGCACGCTGTGGGCGGCGCGGTCGGGGTTGCTGGAGCCGTCGGCCTGAGCGGGGGCGGCACGCCGCCGGGCTGAGCGCCCGACGCGGAAGGGGGAGGTCCCGGACGGGACCTCCCCCTTCGCCGTGCGTGCGGGGTGCGCATAACCTCGGGCCGGAACCGGATCACCGAGGAGAACGAGCACTTCGAATTCTTCGTCTTTCCCTACACCCGGACCGCGCTGACCCTGAGCCGCAACCGCACCGACAAACCTCTCGCCCCGCGGTCTTCGGCTGACCGGTTCCTCGGAGACGTCGTTCTCGAGAACGGCCTGGGTGACCTCGCCCTGAGATTGGCCGGCCGCTTCCGTTCCGGGATTCCGAAGATGGCGCGTTACTCGACCCATTTCATGTCTCAGTCCGAGCAGATCGACCTCTCCCACCGGGTCTTTGCCAACTATCGGACGATCCGCTTCAACGAGATGGAGTACGCGCTGCCGGCCGAGGCAGGACCCGAAGTTCTGGACAGGGTGCTGGCAATGATCGAAGGAGAGGGCTTCCCGCTGCCGATGCCGATCGAGTGCCGGATCTCGGCCGGGGATGACGCGCTGATCAGCCAGGCCCACGGCCGGCCGACCGTCTATATCGCGGTTCACCAGCACCGGACCATGGAGTACGAGCCCTACTTCCGGGAGATCGAAAAGATCTTCCGCGAAGTCGACGGCCGTCCACATTGGGGCAAGCTCCACTTCCGCACCGCCGCCGACCTCGCTCCAAGCTTCCCCGGCTGGGACGACTTTCAGTCTGTCCGGGATTCGCTGGACCCGCATCGGACTTTCAGCAACGCCTATGTGACAAAAGTACTCGGACCGTAGCGGACTCCAGGGTCCGTTTAGCTGTTACTATCCGGACCAATGAGTCCGCTTAGTAAGTCGTCCGCCAGTGCAGAGCACTCAGGAGATGCTCGGCCCCA
>NZ_JBQGCX010000071.1:0-4158 GCF_052038725.1 Actinosynnema sp. | reverse complement strand
CAGGCTCTTGGGCCACGCGTTGGTCAGCTTGTAGCGCTTGATCGCGGTGCCCTCGTAGTCGTAGACGATGATCGCACCGCCCTTGCGGGCCGAGGTCATCTTGCCGAAGTGGGCGTCCTTGACCCACTTCTCGAAGCTGTTGTCGCCGGTGAGGCCGCGGGTGAGCGTGACCTCGCCCGCCTTGGGGCGGCCGGGCAGCTTCTTGATGACGTACTTGCCGTCGGCGGTGTTCTGCTTGAGCTCGATGACGTCCTGCTCCATCTTGAGCCCGGACACCTCGGAGATCTGCTTGATCGCGACGCCGTCGACCTCGAGGCCGAACGAGTGGCCGACGGACGTGTCGAGTTCGGGGAGTGCCATGACCTACCGCGCTTTCACTCGTTGACGAGGCTGGTGCCGCCGGAGAACTGCGCCAGGCGGAAGACGACGAACTCGGCGGGCTTCACCGGGGCGATGCCCACCTCGCACACGACCTGGCCGGCGTCGATCGCCTCGGCCGGGTTGGTCTCGCGGTCGCACTTGACGTAGAACGCCTCGTCGGGGGTGAGCCCGAACAAGGCGCCCTTGCGCCACTCGTTGACCAGGACCGCGCTGATGGTGCGGCGGATGCGGGCCCACAGGGCGTCGTCGTTCGGCTCGAACACGACCCACTGGGTGCCGCTGAGGATCGACTCCTCCAGGTAGTTGAAGAGCCTGCGCACGTTCAGGTAGCGCCACGCCGGGTCGGACGAGAGGGTCCGCGCGCCCCACACCCGGATGCCCCGGCCGGGGAACGAGCGGACGCAGTTGACGCCGATGGGGTTGAGCAGCTCCTGCTCGTTCTTGGTGAGCTGCGTCTGGAGCGCCACCGCGCCGCGCACGACCTCGTTGGCGGGGGCCTTGTGCACGCCGCGACCGGCGTCGGTGCGCGCCCACACGCCCGCCACGTGCCCGCTCGGCGGGACGAACAGGTGGTCGTCGCTGGCGGCGTCGAACACCTTGACCCACGGGTAGTACAGGGCCGCGTACTTCGAGTCGTAGCCCGCGACGTTCTGCCGCCACTCGCGGACCTGCTGCGGGGTCAGCGCGGGCGGCGGGTCCAGCACCGCCATGCGGTCGCCCATCTGCTCGCAGTGGGCGATCATGGCCAGCTGCACGGCCTTCACGCCCTCCAGCGAGATCTGGTCCCGCTGGTAGGCGCTCATCAGGTCAGGCACCGCGACCATGGTGATCTCGTCGATGGCCTCCAGGCCGCCGAAGCCGGTGCGGTCGGCGACGTCGCCCACGTAGTCGTCGGCGGCGACCTTGCCGGGCACGGCGGTCGGCGCGGACTCGTCGGCGCGCAGCGCGACGGCTCCCCGGTCGGCCTTGGCGGGCGGGTTCGCCAGCTCCTCGACGGTGATCAGGTTCGACTTCTCCCTGACCACGGTGACGACGTTCTCCTTGGTGCGCTTGGTCGTCACGTGGTGGGTCTCGACGACCTTGCCCGCGTCCTTGACCAGCAGGGTGAAGCGGTCCTCCGCGGGGTTCTCGCCCGCCGGGTCGGCGACCTCGACGGTGATGTCGCCCGCGCCGATCGCCTTGGCGGTGACCTTGTAGCCGCCGAGGACGCCGGTGGCGCCGGACGGCAGCGCGCCGTTGCCGGACGGGCCGCCGCCCGTGCCCGCGTCGTCGCGCTCGCCGCCGATGCGGACGACGTAGCAGTTGCCGCCGCCGTTGAGGAAGTAGCCGTAGACGGCCTGGCCGAGGTAGGTGCCCTCGACGAGGTCGCCGAAGGTCTGCGCGTACTGGGCCCAGTTCGACACCAGCGTCGGGGTGTTGAACGGCCCGCGCCCGGCGAACCCGACGAAGGCGGCCACGGCGGTGCCGACGCCCTCGATGGGGCGGGCGCCCGCCTCCACCTCCTCGACGTACACCCCCGGCGAGAGATAGGTGGGCATCCGTTGCCTCCCAAGTCGTGCGGATAACCGGCTGTGCTGGGGGAAATGCTGCTGCCACAGGGGGTTCGGTCGAAACGGCCTGGCGGCTGTGCCCGCGTGCGCGGATCACTGCCCAAAGGGGCGGCCGAGCGGCGCGCGGAGTTCCTTCCAGGGCAACGAGAACGCGGGGCGCCGGGGAGGGTCCCGCCCTCCCCGGCGTCCCGCGACCGCTCGGCGGGCGGACTACTCCTCGCCCTCGCCCTCCTCGGCCGGGCGCTGCACCGACGCCGCGCCCGGCACGTGAGCCTGCGCCACGGGTTCCTCGGCCACGTCCTCGGCGGGCGCCTCCTCGACCCGCTGCACGGCGGGCTGCGCCACCAGCCGGTCCGCGTTGGCGCTCGCCTCGCGCTCGAACCGGTCCGACGGGTCGCTCAGCCGCACCCCGCCCCCGACGTCCGAGCCGTCCACCGGGCCGCTGCGCTGCTGCACCACGTGCGTCAGCTCGTGCGCCAGCACGTGCCGCCCCGCGGCGGAGCCGGGGTCGTAGCCGCCGCTCTGGAACACGATGTCCGACCCCACCGTGTAGGCCTGCGCGTTCACCGACCTGGCCGAGCTGTGCGCCGCGCCGTCCGTGTGCACCCGCACGTCCGCGAACGAGGTGCCGAACCGCCCCTCCATGTCCGCGCGCACCCCGGCGTCCAGCGGCGCGCCGCGACCGGAGTTCACCACCTCGTGCACCGGTGACTCGGCCGGTCCCCCCTGCGCCTGCTCCTCCAGCGCCGACGCCACCCCGGCGTTGCCGACCGCCCGCTGCAACCCGAGGACCCCGCCCGTCCCCAGCACCTCCGGCCGCCCGGCCGCGACCGCCCGGCCGAGCAGGGCGTGGTCCTCGCGCTCGGCCCGCTCGCCCGGCGGCCGGGCGCAGCCGTCCTGCTCGTGGTCGTGCTCATGTCCGCGCACAGCGCCTCCCAGCGCTTCCCCGGCCCCGCCCCGAGCGGGTCCGCCGTCACTGCCCGAACGGGCGGACCAGCTCCAGGTAGCGCCCGAACTCGCGCTCCCCCACCAGCCTGCCCAGCTTGCGGTACTCGAGCGCCACCGCGCCGAACACCTCGCGCATCCCGACGACCCGGTCGCCCTCGGCCGCCAGGTACGCTGCCGTCACCGCCGCCGACCGGATGTGCCCGCCCGCCAGCTCGAACGCGCCAGCCAGGAAGTCCAGGTCCAGCTCGGCCCTGGGGGCGTGCGGGCCGAGGCAGTGGTCCCACAGCGCGCGCCGCTGCTCCCGGTCCGGCAGCGGGAAGTCCACGACCACGTCCAGGCGGCGGGTGAACGCCTCGTCCAGGTTCGCCCGCAGGTTCGTGGCCAGCACGGCGATCCCGTCGAAGGTCTCCATGCGCTGCAGCAGGTACGCGGACTCGATGTTGGCGTACCGGTCGTGCGCGTCGCGCACCTCCGAGCGCTTGCCGAAGATCGCGTCGGCCTCGTCGAACAGCAGCACGCCGTTGACCCCGGACGCCTCGGTGAAGATCCGCTCCAGGTTCTTCTCGGTCTCGCCCACGTACTTGTCGACGACGGTGGCCAGGTTGACCGTGTAGAGGTCAAGGCCCAGCGAGGCCGCGATCACCTCCGCCGACATGGTCTTGCCGGTGCCGGAGTCGCCCGCGAACAGCCCGGTCAGGCCGCGCCCGCGCCCGCCGCCCGGCCGCATCCGCCAGCGGTCGATCACCCGGTCCCGGTGCTCCGCCCGCGACGCCAGCTCCCTGAGCTGCCCCACGACCGGGCCGGGCAGCACCAGGTCGTCCCACGTCACGGCGGGCTCGACGCGCCGCGCCAACCGCTGCAGCCCGGCCGCGTTCTGGCTGCGGGCGCCCGCGCGCAGGTGCGCCACGGTGATGTCCTCGCCGTCGGCGAGCGCGGCCACCGACGCGGCCTCGGCGGCGCGCGCGATCTGGCCCGCGCCCAGCACGAAGTGCTCGGTGGCGGCGGCCGGGTCGACGCCGGGCGCGACCGGTCCGCGCAGCCCGGCGGCCCACAGCTCGGCGCGGGCGCCCACCGGCAGCGGGACGGCCTCGTGCAGCACCGGCGGATCGCCGCTCCAGCGCGGGTTCCAGGCGATCGGGCCGTGCACCGCCAGCGGCACGGCGGGGTGGCGCAGCGCGTCCAGCGCGGGCTCCTCGTCGACCGGCCCGAGCACGATCCCGGCGCCGCGCAGCACCGCCTCGCGCAGCACGGCGGCGCGCAGCGCGACCCGGTCCGGTTC
>NZ_JBQGCX010000070.1:0-2165 GCF_052038725.1 Actinosynnema sp. | reverse complement strand
GCCGTCGCGGTCGGCCCGCACCACCTCGTGCTCGCGCGCGGTCGGCAGGGCCGCGTCCGGGTCGCCGCCCTGCGCGCGCACCATCCGCCGCCACGTCGCCAGCGCGCGCCCGTCGTCCAGCGCGGCGGCCACGTCCTCGTCCGGCCTGCCCGCCAGCGCCAGCATCTCCCGCGCCAGCGCCAGGGTCAGCTCACGCACGTCCGCCGGACCGCCGCCCTGAAGCACCGCCACCGACTCGGCGACCTCGTTCGCGTTGCCGATCGCCCGCCCCAGCGGCACGTTCCTGTTGGTCAGCAGCGCGCTCGTCGCCACGCCCGCGTCCTCGCCCAGCTCCACCATGGTCCTGGCCAGCTCGCGCGCGTCCGCGAGGTCGGTCAGGAACGCGCCCGAGCCGAACTTCACGTCCAGCACCAGCGCGCCCGTGCCCTCGGCGAACTTCTTCGACATGATAGAGGACGCCATCAGCGGGATCGCGTCGACGGTCGCCGTGGTGTCCCGCAGCGCGTACAGCTTCTTGTCGGCGGGCGCCAGGCCGGACCCGGCCGCCGCCACCACGCCCCCGACGTCGCGCAGCTGCGCGAGGATGTCCTCCGTGGACAGATCGGCGCGCCAGCCGGGGATCGACTCCAGCTTGTCCAGCGTGCCGCCGGTGTGGCCGAGGCCGCGCCCGGACAGCTGCGGCACCGCCACGCCGAACGACGCGACCAGCGGCGTCAGCGGCAGCGTGATCTTGTCGCCGACCCCGCCGGTGGAGTGCTTGTCGGTGGTGGGCTTCCCCAGGTCCGCGAAGGACATCCGCTCGCCCGAGGCGACGATGGCCAGCGTCAGGTCGCGGGTCTCCTCGCGGCTCATGCCGTTGAGCCAGATCGCCATCAGCAGCGCGGACACCTGCTCGTCCGCGACCCGGCCACGCGCGTGGGCGTCGACGATCCAGTTGATCTGCTCGGTGGACAGCCGCTGCCCGTTGCGCTTGGCGCGCAGCACGTCGACGGCGTCGAAGGGTTCGACCTTCGGCAAGGTGGTGCTCCTCTCGGCGGGACCGGGGTCAGTGCCCGCCCGTAGCGGCGGCGGCCACCGTGTCACGGGTGACCAGCGCCGTGGCCAGCCGGGTCCCGGCGGGCCGCTGGTTGTCGATCACGCCGAGCGCGGTGGCCACGGCGGCCGTCGCGAGGTCCGCGGCGGGCAGTCGCACGGTGGTGAGCGCGGGGCCCAGCATCCGGGCGAGGTCCAGGTCGCCGACCCCGACGACCGAGAGGTCCTCCGGCACCCGCCAGCCCCTCGCGCGCGCGGCGCGGAACACGGCGGGGGCGAGCAGGTCGTCGTCGCACACCACGGCGGTGAACCGGCGCGCGCCGTCCAGCAGGCCGGTGGCGGCGGAGCAGGCGGCGTCGAAGTCGGTCGCGGACGTCTGCGCCACGGCGGTGACCTGCCCGCCCAGCGCGGAGAACGCGTCCGCGAACGCGGTGCGGCGGTCGAGGTAGGTGGGGTGCGCGTTGCGGGTGTTCAGGCAGGCGACCTGGGTGTGCCCGGCCGCGCGGAGCAGGCGGGCTGCCTCGGCCATGCCGGGGGCGAAGTCGAAGCCGACGGTGGGCAGCTCGTCGCCGTACAGCTCGCAGGCCACCACGGGCAGGCCGGTGGCGGCGAGCGCGGCGGCCTCCGCCCCCGTCGGGCCGTAGGCGATCGCGCCGCCGAGGTGGCCCGCGCGGATGAGGTCGGCGAGGCGGTCGGTCCAGGACGTCTCGCCGTCGTCGCGGGTGATCAGGATGACCGAGTGGTCGCGCTCGCGGGCCCTGCGCTCGGCGTGCTGGAACAGGGAGGCGAAGAAGGGCTGGCTGACGTCGCGCACGGCCAGGCCGATGATCGGCACGCGGCCGGTCTTCAGGCGGGCGGCGGCGGTGTTGGGCACGTACCCGAGCCGGGCGGCGGCCTCGCGGACGCGCTCGGCGGTGCGCTCGGACACGCGGGTGCCCGCCTTGCCGGAGAAGACCAGCGACACCACGGACTGCGAGACGTCCGCCAGGCGCGCCACGTCGCTGCCGGTGACCGCGCGCCAGGGGCGCTTCGCTTCAGCCATGGGGCGCCTTCCTGGCGGGGTGGGGGAGAGGGGCGCGCGGGGAGCTGTGGGGGGGGGGGCGGCGGGGGGGGGGGGCGCGGGGGCCCCGCCC
>NZ_JBQGCX010000069.1:0-1958 GCF_052038725.1 Actinosynnema sp. | reverse complement strand
CGCCGGGGCGCGCCGCGGGCCCGCCGACGCCCCGCCGCGAGCCGAACTCGCCTGGCTGCGGCCCCGATCACCCCGCCCGCGACCCCGGCGCCCGAGGGGCCCGCCGGGGTGCGACCGGCGCAATCCCCTGGAATTCCCCGTTCACGCCGGGGACACTGCCCGGACACAGCCGGTGGGGCGTCACCGGCACGCGCGCCGCACCGGGTGAGCGGTGCGCGGTGACACCGAGATGGAGCAGTTCACCCCCCGTACATGTCGAACCCGGTGATCACCCGCCGCTCCGGCAGCCCGCCGAGGTGGCCGCTTTTGTCGGTGATCGCCGGTACCGTTGTCGTACGAACACGGGAGGAGGGCGCCGACATGCCGCACGGTCATCCCGGCAGCCAGCCCGACGAGGGCGGCGAGCTGAGCAATGGCAGCAGCTCCGGCGAGTTGACGGCGCAGATCAGGTTCCTCGAGGACGAGATCGCGCTGCTCCGCCGCAAGTTGACGGAATCCCCACGACACGCCCGCCTGCTGGAGCAGCGGTTGGCCGAGGCCACCGAGCGCGTCAACCAGCTGACCGAGCGCAACACCAAGCTCATCGACACCCTCCGCGAGGCGCGCGGCCAGCTCCTCGCGCTCCGCGAGGAGGTGGACCGGCTGGCGCAGCCGCCCAGCGGGTACGGCGTCTTCCTCGCCCGGTTCGAGGACGGCACGGTCGACGTGTTCACGTCCGGCCGCCGGATGCGCGTGTCCGTCTCGCCGTCGGTCGAGGCGTCCTCCCTGGTCATGGGTCAGTCGGTGCGCCTGAACGAGGCGCTGACCGTGGTCGAGGGCGGCGACTTCGAGCGCACCGGCGAGGTGTGCGCGCTGCGCGAGGTGCTCGACGACGGCGGGGCCGAGGGCTCCGTCGCGCGGGCGCTGGTCGTCGGCCACGCGGACGAGGAGCGGGTGGTCTGGCTCGCCCAGCCGCTGCTCGACTCCCCGCTCAAGGCCGGGGACTCGCTCCTGGTCGACTCCAAGGCGGGCTTCGCCTACGAGCGGGTGCCCAAGGCCGAGGTGGAGGACCTGGTGCTGGAGGAGGTGCCGGACGTCCGCTACGAGGACATCGGCGGCCTCTCCCGGCAGATCGAGCAGATCCGCGACGCCGTGGAGCTGCCGTTCCTGCACGCCGACCTGTTCCGCGAGTACAAGCTGCGCCCGCCCAAGGGCGTCCTGCTCTACGGCCCTCCCGGCTGCGGCAAGACGCTCATCGCGAAGGCGGTCGCGAACTCGCTGGCCAAGCAGGTCTCGAAGGCGCGCGGCGAGGACCACAAGGACGCCAAGAGCTTCTTCCTCAACATCAAGGGCCCCGAGCTGCTCAACAAGTTCGTCGGCGAGACCGAGCGGCACATCCGGCTGATCTTCCAGCGGGCGCGGGAGAAGGCCTCCGAAGGCACCCCCGTGATCGTGTTCTTCGACGAGATGGACTCGATCTTCCGCACCCGCGGCAGCGGCGTGTCCTCCGACGTGGAGACCACGATCGTGCCGCAGCTGCTCTCGGAGATCGACGGCGTCGAGGGCCTGGAGAACGTCATCGTCATCGGCGCCTCCAACCGCGAGGACATGATCGACCCGGCGATCCTGCGGCCGGGCCGCCTCGACGTGAAGATCAAGATCGAGCGCCCGGACGCCGAGGGCGCGAAGGACATCTTCGCCAAGTACCTGACCGACGACCTGCCGCTGCACGCCGACGACCTCACCGAGTTCGGCGGCGACCCGGCGGCCTGCATCCAGGGCATGGTGCAGCACACCGTCGAGCGCATGTACGAGGAGACCGACGAGAACCGGTTCCTGGAGGTCACCTACGCCAACGGGGACAAGGAGACGCTGTACTTCAAGGACTTCAACTCCGGCGCGATGATCCAGAACATCGTCGACCGGGCCAAGAAGATGGCCATCAAGGACCTGCTGACCACCGGCCAGCGCGGGCTGCG
>NZ_JBQGCX010000068.1:0-9744 GCF_052038725.1 Actinosynnema sp. | reverse complement strand
TGCCCAAGCCGGGCGCGCGGGACAACCGAGTGCTCGCGCCCGAGGCGCCGCGGCGGTACGCGGCGCTGAAGAAGGACGTGCGCACCGCTGCGGCCGGGCAGGTCATCCGCCTGGAGCAGGCGATGCTGACGGGGCGGACGTGGAGCGCGGAGGAGTTCACGGCGCTGTTCGCACGCCACCCGCTGGTGTGGCACCTGGCCCGCAGACTGGTGTGGACCACCGGGGCGGGGCGCGCGTTCCGGCTGGCCGAGGACCGCACGCTCAGCGACCTGCGCGAGGCCCCGGTGGAGCTGGGCCCGGAGGACCGGGTGGCGCTGGCCCACCCCATGGGGCTGGGCGACGACCTGGCGGCGTGGGCGGAGCTGCTGGCCGACCACGCGGTGCTCCAGCCGGTCCCGCAGCTGGGCAGACCGGTGCACCGGCTCACCGAGGAGGAGGCCGGGGCGACCGCGCTGGTCAGGTTCCACGACCGGCCGGTGCCGCGCGGGAAGGTGCTCGGGCTGCTGCGGAGCGGCTGGGAGCACGACGGCCGGGGCAACGGCGGGGTGATCGACCGGGTGCAGCGACCGCTGCCGGACGGGCGCGCCGTCGTGGTCGGCCTCGACCCCGGTGTGGACCGCGAGCACGACCCGGCGCAGGACGAGCAGCGGATCACCGAGGTGTGGATCACCGACCACGGGCCGACGGCCGAGGGCGAGCGCGTGCACCGGTTCGGGACCGCCGACCCGGTCGCGCTGTCCGAGGTGCTGGGCGACCTCGACGGCCTGATCCGCTGAACCACCCCGCCCGCACCCACTTGACCAGGTATTTTCCGCAGGCGCAGCACCCGTGCCACCCGCCTGCCCACCCGTCCGCACCGAGGAGACCGAGGGTTCCGCCGTGTCCGACACCGACTTCCCCGACGACCTGCAGCGCCCGCCAGCCGAGGTGCGGTTCGCCGACGAGCTGGCCAGGCTGCGCGAGTCCGACCGAGCGCACCGACCGCCGGGCTGGGCGCTGAGCCTGGACGCCGCCCGCCGGTTCGTGGTCGGCGACGACAAGCTCGGCGTGAGCCGCAAGTTCGTCGGCGATCCGTCGCTGGTCGACCGCTCGCTCGTCACCCTGGCCACCAGCCGGGGCCTGATGCTGGTCGGCGAGCCGGGCACCGCCAAGTCGCTGCTGTCCGAGCTGATCGCGGCGGCTGTGTGCGGCGAGTCGACGCTGACCATCCAGGGCGGCGCGGCCACCACCGAGGACCAGATCAAGTACTCGTGGAACTACGCGCTGCTGGTCGCCGAGGGCCCGTCGCCGCGCTCGCTGGTGCCCGCGCCGATGCTGCGCGGCATGGCCGAGGGCAAGGTGGTGCGGTTCGAGGAGATCACCCGCTGCCCGCTGGAGGTGCAGGACTGCATGTTGTCGCTGCTGTCCGAGCGGGTCGTGGCGGTGCCGGAGCTGATCGGGCGCGACAGCATGGTGTTCGCGAAGGCCGGGTTCAACGTGATCGCCACCGCGAACACCCGCGACCGGGGCGTGAACGAGATGAGCGCGGCGCTGAAGCGGCGGTTCAACTTCGAGACCGTGTTCCCGATCGCGGACCTGCGCACCGAGCTGGAGCTGGTCGAGCAGGAGTCGGCGAAGCTGCTGGAGCGGTCCGGGGTGGGCGTGCCGCCGCGCCGGGACGTGCTGGAGGTGCTGGTGCGCACGTTCCGCGACCTGCGCGAGGGCGGCAGCGGGCAGGCGGACCGGCTCAGCACGGTGATGAGCACGGCGGAGGCCGTGTCGGTGGCGCACGCGGTGGGCCTGCGCGGCTGGTACCTGCGCGGCGAGGCGGGCACGGCGGCGGACGTGGTCGAGTGCCTGGCGGGCACGGCGGCCAAGGACAGCCCGGACGACCTGGCCAAGCTGCGGCGCTACCTGGAGCAGCAGGCCGGTCGCCGCAAGGGCGAGCAGTGGTCCGAGCTGCACCGGGCCCGACACCTGCTGCCCGGCTGATGGGCGCGGTCTACCTGGGCGTGCGGCACCACAGCCCGGCGTGCAGCTCGCTGGTCGACGAGGTGATCCGCAGGCTGCGGCCCGCGCACGTGCTGGTGGAGGGGCCCGCCGACGTCAACGGGCGGCTGGACGAGCTGCTGCTGGGGCACGAGCTGCCGATCGCGCTGTACAGCTACCGGCGCGACGAGGAGCGGGCGCACGCGTCGTGGAGCCCGTTCTGCGAGTCCTCGCCGGAGTGGGGGGCGCTGACCGCGGGGCGGGAGGTGGGCGCGCAGGTGCGGTTCATCGACCTGCCGTCCTGGCACCCGGCGTTCTGGGACGTGCGGAACCGGTACGCGGACGCGGCGGTCAGGCACGCGCGGGCGGTGGAGCTGCTGTGCGCGGAGTTCGCGGTCGACAACGTGGACGCGCTGTGGGACCACCTGTTCGAGATCCCGGACCGGGACGGCCTGGCCGAACGGCTGGACGCGTACTTCGACCTGATCCGCGGCGGCGCCGAGGCGAGCGACGGCGACCGGGCCCGCGAGGAGCACATGGCGTCCTGGGTCCGCGCCGCGCTGGCCGACGCGGGCGACGCCCCGGTGGTCGTGGTGACGGGCGGCTTCCACACGCCCGCGCTGCGCGCCCTGGTGGAGGGCAGGCAGATGCCGGAGTGGGCGGACCACGGGGTTCTGGCGCCGCCGATGGCGGGTGGGGGCGACGAGCCGAGCGGGGGCGGCCAGCCGAACAGGGACGACGAGCCGAACAGGGACGACGAGCCGAGCGGGAACGGCGAGCTGGACGGGGAGACCGACCCGAAGGCGGCTCCCTTCCACGCGGGCCGCGCCGAGCAGCCGCGCACCGCCGCACCGCTCCGGGCCGCAGGCCCGGCGGGCGTCGCCGCGTCGGCGGACGGCGGCACCAACCGCCCTGCGGGCGGCGACTCGGCAGACGATGGGCCCGCCGCCGAGGGCGCTTCGCGCGGAGGCGCGGTCCCCGAGGTCATGGGCAGCCCCGCCCAGGCCGCTCCCGCGACCGACTCTGGCTCTGGCTCTGGCACCGGCTCCGGGCACGGCACCGGCGCTGGCACCGGGCACGGCACCGGCAATGGCTCCGGCACCGGGGATGGCTCCGGCACCGGCTCCGGGGATGGCTCCGGCTCCGGCTCCGGGCACGGCCCCGGCACTGGCTCCGGCTCCGGGCACGGCACCGGCCCTGGCCCCCGCACCGGCACCGGCACCGGCACCGGCACCGGCACCAGGGATAGCTCCGGCTCCGAGCCCGCCACCGACCAGCCCTCCCCCAAGACCACCACCGACTCCCCCACCCCCTCCGGCTGGCCCGAGGTGCCCCGACCGGCCCCCGGTTCGGTCGGCGCCAGCTACCTGGTCCCGTACTCCTTCCGCCGCCTGGACGCGTTCACCGGCTACGAGTCCGGGATGCCCTCCCCCGCCTACTACCAGCGGCTCTGGGAGTCCGGGAGGCGCGGGGCGGCCGAGGGGTTGCTGGAGGCGGTGGTCACGCGGTTGCGCGGGCGCAAGCAGGCGGTGTCCACCGCGGACCTCATCGCCGCCCGCACCCAGGCCGAGGGGCTCGCCGCGCTGCGCGGGCACCCGGTGCCCGCGCGGGTCGACGTGCTCGACGGGCTCACCTCGGCGCGCGGCTCCGAGGACCTCACCCAGCCGCCCCCGTGGACCCGGCGGGGGGTGCTCGCGCCCGGCGCGCACCCGGCCGTGGTCGAGATGGTCGCCGCGCTCAGCGGGGACCGGGTCGGCCGGTTGCACCCGGACACGCCGGCGCCGCCGCTGGTGGCGAGCGTCCAGGAGTCGATGGCCGCGCTCGGCCTCGACGGCGACCGGACCGTCGACCTCGACCTCACCGACCCGCGCGGGCTGGAGCGCAGCAGGTTGCTGCACCGGCTGCGCGTGCTGGACGTCCCCGGACTGGAGCGCGCCTCGGGACCCGGAGGCGGCGGTGACCCCGAGGTCCTGGAGCGGTGGCGGCTGGTCGACCGGGACACCCGCGTGCCCGCGCTGATCGAGGCCGCCGCGCACGGCGCCACCCCCGCCGAGGCGGCGGGCGCGGTGCTGCGCGAGCGGGCTCGGGACGCCGGGATCGGGGACCTGTCCGCGCTGCTGTTCGACACCGCCCTGTGCGGGGTGGGCGACCTGCCCGACGACGTGCTCGACACGCTCGTCGCGGGCGTCGGCCGCGCCCCCGACCTGGTCGAGCTGGGCGGGGTGCTGGCCGACGTGCTGGGCCTGTGGCGGCACGACCGGGTGTTCGGCTCCGCCCGCGACCCGCGCCTGGGCCTGGTGCTGGACGCCGGGGTGACGCGCGCGCTGTGGCTGGCCGAGGGCCTGCGGGGCGCGACGGACCCGGCCGAGCCGCACCGGCTCACCGCGCTCGCCGCGGTCCGCGACACCGCGGTGCACGCGCCCGCCGTGCTCGGCCTCGGCCGGGACGCGGTGGCGGACGTCGGCCTGCGGATCAGCCGCGACCCCGGCTCGCCGCCGGACCTGCGCGGCGCCGGGTTCGGGCTGGCCTGGGCGCTGGGGGCGCAGGCCGACCCGGAGGCCGCGGTGCGCGGCACCTCGTCGGCCCCGGTGGTCGGCGACTGGCTGGCCGGGCTGTTCGCCCTCGCCCGCGAGGAGGTCCTGGGCGCGCCGGGCGTGATCGCGGTGCTGGACGAGGTGGTGGAGGGCTTCACCGGCGACGACTTCCTGGAGGCGCTGCCCGCGCTGCGCCAGGCGTTCGCGTTCTTCCCGCCCGCCGAGCGGGAGCGCATCGCCGGGCTGCTGCTGGCGCACCGGGGCGTGGACGGGTCGGCGCGCGAGCTGGTGCGCTCGCGGGTGGACCCGGCGCTGCACGTGGAGGCCACCAGGCTGGAGGCGTTCGTGGACGGGCTGCTGGCGCGGGAGGGGTTGGCGTGAGCGACGGGATGGAGCGGTGGCGGCTGGTCCTGGGCAGCCCCGCCGACGGGTGCGCGGGCGGGCTGGGTGGCGACGCGCTGGACCGCGACGCCGCGCTCGCCTGGCTGTACGAGCGGGACGAGGGGCTGGACCAGCGGGACGTGCGGCGCTCGGGCAGCGGCGACTCGGTGCTGCGGGTGGTGGACTGGCTGGACGACGTGCACCGGCTGTTCCCGCGCCGCACGATCGAGCGGCTGGAGCGGGACGCCGTCGAGACCTACGGCATCACCGAGGTGGTCACCGACCCCGGCGTGCTGGAGCGGGTCGAGCCGAGCGTGGCGCTGCTGCGCGCGGTCATGCGCACCAAGCACCTGATGAACCCGGCGGTGCTCGCGATGGCGCGGCGCATCGTGGAGGCCGTGGTGCGGGACCTGGTGGCGCGGCTGGCCCGCGAGGTGCGGCGCTCGTTCACCGGGGCCCGCTCGCGCAGGCGGTCGAACTTCAAGCAGGCCAGGAACTTCGACTTCCGGGGCACGATCCGCGCGAACCTGGCGCACTACGAGCCGCGGACGCGGCGGATCTCGATCGAGGAGCCGAGGTTCACCTCCCGCACCCGCAAGCACCTGGACTCCTGGCAGCTGGTGCTGGTGGTGGACCAGTCCGGGTCGATGGCGGGCTCGGTGATCCACTCGGCGGTGACGGCGGCGTGCCTGTGGAACCTGCCCGGCCTCAAGACGCACCTGGTCGCGTTCGACACCCAGGTGGTGGACCTGACCAGCGACGTCACCGACCCGGTCGAGCTGCTGATGAAGGTGCAGCTGGGCGGCGGCACGGACATCGCGAAGGCGATGGCGTACGCGGCGGGCCTGGTGGAGACCCCGAGGCGGTCGATCGTCGTGCTGATCACCGACTTCTACGAGGGCGGTGACGAGCGCAGGCTGGTGCGCGTGGTGCGGGACCTGGCCGCGCAGGGCGCGCAGGTGCTGGGGCTGGCGGCGCTGGACGAGGAGGCGGCGCCCGCCTACGACCGGGACATGGCGCAGCGGCTGGCGAACGTCGGCGCGCACGTGGGCGCGATGACGCCGGGCGAGCTGGCGGAGTTCGTCGCGGAGAGGATGGGGTAGTGCGGCGTGCCGACCTGTTGGCGCTGACGTCCGAGGCGCTGGTCGACCTGGCCAACCGGGGCCTGGTGAAGCGGGCGACCCGCGAGGTGGAGGCGGGCGCCGGGCCCGTGCTGGGGGTGGCGGACGACGGCGCGGTCACCGGCGTGTTCCCGGACGGGGTGACGGCGGTGCTGCCGCCGGGCGTCGGGCTGGACGCGGCGTCGTGCTCGTGCGGGGCGCGCGGGGCGTGCAGGCACCGGATCGCGGTGGTGCTGGCCTACCAGCGCGAGCACGGGGGCGCGGAGGAGGAGGTCCGCGCGCCGTGGTCGCCGGGGTCGGTGCCGGACGCGGAGCTGGTGGCGGCGTTCGGCGAGCGGGCGGTGGCGGCGGCGCGGCGGGTGCTGCGGTCCGGGGTGCCGGTGGTGCTGCGCAGGGCGGGCACCGGGGACCCGGTGGCGGTGGCGGAGCTGCCGTCGGCGACGGTGCGGTTCCTGGTGCCCGGCGAGCTGGGGTACGCGAGCACGGACGCGGCGGCGCTGCGGCGGGACCAGCTGGTGGCGCTGGCGGTGCTGGCGTTCCGGGAGGCGGACGAGCGCGGGTTCGCGGACCCGGTGGTGCGGTTCGACGCGGGCGGTTCGGCCGGGCCGGGCGGTGGGTCCGGTGACGGGCCGGCCCCGGGGGCGGAGGCGGTGGAGCTGACCGGTCAGCTGCTGCGGGAGGGCGCGGTGCACACCGGGCCGGTGCTGGACGCGGCGCTGGAGCGGTCGCGGCGGGACCTGACGGCGGCCGGGATGCACTGGCCCGCCGCCGCGGTCGGTGAGCTGGCCGAGCAGCTGGCGGCGTACCGGGCGCGCGGGGCCAGGCACCGGGTGGAGCGGGTCGCGGAGCTGGTGGCGGAGGTGCGCGCGCGGGCGCGGGCGACCGGGCCGCGCTCGACGGTGCTCGGCTTCGACGAGGCCGCCGAGACGCCGATGCGGCGGGTGCGGCTGACCTCGCTGGGCTGCCGGGTGACGGGCACCAGCGAGGACCGCACGGCGGAGGTGTTCTTCGCGGACGGCGACGGGGTGCTGGTGCTGCGGCACCGGTGGCAGCTCGGCGCGGACGAGCGGCCGACCGGGCACGACCTGGCCGGGCGCAGGCTGTCCGGGACGACGCTGGGCGCGCTGGCGGCGGCGAACGTGGTGTCGGAGTCGGCGGTGCGCAGCCCGAGCCGGGTGGCGAGGACGTCGGTGACGCCGCTGGGCTCGGCGTGGACGGGGCTGCGGGCCCCGGTGCTGGTGCGCGACCTGGCGGCGGCCGGGGCGGAGCTGGCGGCGCTGGCGCCGCGCGTGGTGCGGGCCAGGGTCGAGGCCGAGCACGTGCGGGTGGTGGAGGTCGCCGCGGTGCGGTCGGTCGGGTACGACCCCGGCGCGCAGCGGCTGGAGGCGGTGGTGGCGGACGCGGCGGGCACGACGGCGCTGGTGCGCGCCACCTACCGCAGCACGACCCCGACGGCGCTGGACGCGCTGGCCGGGGCGCTGGCGGCGGGGGCGACGCACGTGAGCGGGGCGCTGAGCCGCACCGGCGGGCGGCTGGTGATCACCCCGTTCGCGGTGCTGACGCCGGACGGCCCGGTGGTGCCCGACCTGGCCGGTGGCGAGGTGGGCGGGCTGGTCGGCGAGGTGCTCGCGGGGCCGGACGTGCTGGCGGAGGTGCTGGAGTCGGCGCTGTCGCTGTGCGCGGAGGCGGCGCACCGGGGGCTGGAGCACCTGGCGGCGACGATGCCGGGCCGGTTGGCGGCGGCGGAGGCCGAGCTGCGCCGGGCGGGGCTGGCGAAGGCGGCGGAGCTGCTGTCGGCCTTCGCGGCGGCGCCCGGCGAGGAGAGCTGGTTGGTGGCGTACCTGAGGTTGCTGGTGACGGCCGAGTTCCGGTAGCCGCCGCAATGCTCTGTGGACGAACGGGCGCGGCGGACCCCCGGTGCCGGAAGGGTTCCACCGCGCCCGCGTCACCTCAGTGCTCGAAGAGCGCGCTCACCGACTCCCCGTTGTGGATGCGCCGCATCGCCTCCGCCAGGGGACCCGCCACCGACAGCACCTTCAGCTTCCCCGAGCGCTTCTCCTCGGGCACCGGGACCGTGTTCGTGCACACGATCTCCAGCACCTCGTCGCGCTCCCCGATCCGCTCGACCGCCTTGTCCGAGAACAGCCCGTGCGTGCAGGCGATCCGCAGCGAGGCGACGTCGAACTCCGCGAGGTGGTCCATCAGCTCGATCACCGTGCTGCCCTTGGCGATCTCGTCGTCCAGCACGATGACGTCCTTCCCCCGGACGTCCCCGATCACCGAGCTGATGACCACCCGGTCGTCGCCGAACCGCTGCTTCGCGCCCGCCGCCACCGGCACCCCGAGCAGCCGGGCGAACGCCGACGCCGCCTTCGCGTTGCCCAGGTCCGGGGACAGCACCACCGCGTTCGACAGGTCGTACCGCCGGAAGTGCACCGCCAGCTCGTGCAGCGCGTGCAGGTGGTCCACCGGCACCGAGAAGAACCCGTGCACCTGCGGCGAGTGCAGCGTCATCGCCAGCACCCGGCCCGCGCCCGCCGTCACCAGCAGGTCGGCCACCAGCCGCGCCCCGATGGAGATCCTCGGCGCGTCCTTCTTGTCGGACCTGGCGTACGCGAAGTGCGGCATCACCACGGTCGTCCGCGACGCGGACGCACCCCTCGCGGCGTCCAACATCAGCAGCAGTTCGACCAGGTTCTCCTGCACCGGCGGCACGAGCGGCTGGACGACGAACACGTCCCGCTCGCGGCAGTTGGCCTGCAACTGCACCTCCAGGCAGTCGTTGGCGAACCTCGTCACCCTCGTCGGCGACAGCGGCACCCCCAGCTCGGCGCAGATCTCCTCCGCCAGCTCCGGGTGCGCGCTCCCGCTGAACACGACCATTTCCCGACCAGAGACGGACACGGAAGCGGACACGGCCTGGGCTCCCCGGCGTTCGGCTACCTGACGCCGCGGACCCTAGCAGCGATCCGACCCCCCGATCGGGTCATCCCTTCCACACCACGGGCGACTTCGTGTACTCCTCGGCGGCGTCGTACTTGGCGCCGGTGATCTTCTCCGCGGCGTTGCCCGCCTGCAGGACGCAGGTCTGGAACTTGGCCCCGGCGGTGGTGAAGTCCTTGCCCGCGTTGACGGTCTGGCAGTTGTCCGTCTCGCCGGTGATGATCACGCTGCTGGTCTTGCCGTCCGCCTTGATGCCGCGCAGGCGCAGCGACGAGTACGCCAGGTCGGTGCCGCCGACGTTCTCGACGGTGGCCCGGATGTAGAAGGGCGTGATGCCCGCGGCCTTGTCGCCGTACTTGGCGAGGTCCGCCGGGTCGCCTGCCTCGATCGAGTCGACCGTGATGGCGATGACGCCGGTCTTGCTGGTGCCGTACTTGAAGTTGACCACCGCGCGCTGGCCGACCTCGAACTCGCTGCCGGGCGCGGCCACGTCGCCGGACGCGACGGGCGCGTCGGCGGCGGTGGACTTGGCGGCGGAGGACTTCGCGGCCGAGGACGAGGTCGGGGCGCCCTCCTCGGCGGTGGAGGACGCGGTGGCGTCGGCCGCGGGCAGCGCCGTGCCGCTCGTCTCGCTGCCGCAGGCGGACAGCAGGACGGCGGCTGCGCCGACTGCGGCGAACAGGCTGCTGCGGAAGGACTTCACGCCGGGCTCCTCAGGTTCTCGTCGGACGCGCCGAACGCTATTCCCGGTGAGCCGGACAGGCTGTCGGTCGTTCGCACCACAACCGGCCGGAACC
>NZ_JBQGCX010000067.1:0-3038 GCF_052038725.1 Actinosynnema sp. | reverse complement strand
CCGGCGCGGGGCCCGGTCTCAGCCCGCGGGCAGCGACACCGTGAACCGGGTCGCGCCCGGCCTGCTGTCCACCCGGACCGAGCCGCCGTGCGCGGACACCACGGCCGCCACGATCGACAGGCCGAGGCCCGTGCTGCCCGCCGCGCGGGAGCGCGAGCTGTCGCCGCGCGCGAACCGCTCGAACACCTCCGGCTGCAGCGCCTCCGGGATGCCGGGGCCGTCGTCCTCGACCACCAGCTCGACCCGGCCCGCGCGTCCGGGGTTCAGCGCCGTCGTCACCGTCGTGCCCGGCGGGGTGTGCGTCCTGGCGTTGGACAGCAGGTTCGCCAGCACCTGGCGCAACCGGTCGGCGTCACCGCGCACGGTCACCGCCTCCGGGGGCAGCGCCAGCCGCCAGTCGTGCTCGCGGCCCGCGATGCGCGCGTCGCTGACGCTGTCCACGACCAGCCGCGACAGGTCCACCTCGCCCAGCTCCAGCGGGCGGCCCGCGTCCAACCTGGCCAGCAGCAGCAGGTCCTCCACCAGCGAGGTCATCCGCACCGCCTCGGACTCGACCCGGCCCATCGCGTGCGCGATCTCCGGCGACACCGAGTCCCGGCTGCGCCTGGTCAGCTCCGCGTAGCCCCGGATCGCGGCCAGCGGCGTGCGCAGCTCGTGCGAGGCGTCCGCGACGAACTGCCGCACCCGCGTCTCGCTCGCGTGCCGCGCCGACAGCGCCTCCCCGACGTGCCCGAGCATCCGGTTCAGCGCCAGCCCGACCTGCCCGACCTCGGTGTCCGGGGTCGCGTCGGCGGCGGGCACCCGCTCGGCCAGCGCCACCTCACCCTCGTGCAGCGGCAGCTCGGCCACCCGGCCCGCCGTGGCGGCGACCCGTTCGAGGGGCTCCAGGGTGCGCCGGATGATCAGCGCGCCCGCCAGCCCGACGGTGATCAGACCGCCCAGCGCCACCCCGCCCAGGATCAGGCCCATCCGCAGGACGGTGCTGTTCACCTCGGACAGCGGCAGCCCGGTCACCACGGTCCCGGTGCGGAACTGCACCGACACCACCCGGTAGCCGCCCAGCGCGCCCAGCTCCACGGTCCTGGTCCGGCCGTCGGCGGGCACGGACGAGAGCGCGGTGAGCGCCGTCTGGTCGGTGATGGTCTCCAGGGCTCCCGCGGTGTCCACCCGGTTGGCCTCGACGGTCCCGCCCAGCGTCTCGAACACCAGCGTGCCGGGGCCGAAGCCCGGCCCGTTGAGCACGTGCTCGCCGCTGCGCGACGGGGGGTCCGCCATGAACACCGGATCGTCGCGGCCCGGCCCGAAACCGGCCCGGCCCGCCGTCTGGGTGAGCTGCTGGTCGAGGCGCTGCACCAGGAAGTCCCGCAGCGCGAACCCGGTCACCACCCCGATGATCACGCACACCAGGGACAGCAGGACGACCTGCTCGGCGATCAGCCTGGCGCGCAGCGGCCAGCGGGCCGGGGTGCGCCAGCGGGTGTCACGGGGCGGGCTTGAGGACATAGCCCGCGCCCCGCATCGTGTGGATCATCGGCGCGCGCCCGGCGTCGATCTTCTTGCGCAGGTACGAGATGTACAGCTCCACGATGTTTGCCTGCCCCCCGAAGTCGTAGCTCCACACCCGGTCCAGGATCTGCGCCTTGCTCAGCACCCGCTTGGGGTTGCGCATCAGGAACCGCAGCAGCTCGAACTCGGTCGCGGTCAGCTCCACCTGGTCGTCGCCGCGCCGCACCTCGCGGGTCTCCTCGTCCAGCACCAGGTCGCCGACCACCAGCTCGGTGCCCGCGCCCGACTCGGTCACGCCCGTGCGGCGCAGCAGCGCGCGCAGCCGCAGCACGACCTCCTCCAGGCTGAACGGCTTCGTCACGTAGTCGTCGCCGCCCGCCGTCAACCCGGCGATGCGGCCCTCGACGGCGTCCTTCGCCGTCAGGAACAGCACCGGCAGCGTCGGCGCCTCGGTGCGCATCCGGCGCAGCACCTCCAGACCGTCGAAGTCGGGCAGCATGACGTCCAGCACCACGGCGTCGGGGCGGAACTCGCGCGCCACCCGCACGGCGGACGTGCCGTCCAGCGCGGTGCGCACCTCCCACTTCTCCATCCGCAGGGCCATCGTCATGAGCTCGGCCAACGTGGACTCGTCGTCGACGACCAGCACCCGCACGGGGCTGCCGTCGGGGCGGCGGAGTTCGGGGGAGCTGTTCCCTGGTGTCACTGGGCGCACCCTCCGATCATCGGCGACCCGCTTGAGGCGCTCCTGTGACGGTCCTGTGTAGCAGCTGTGCGGCAGGCTCGCCCGCGCGGAGCAACGTCGCCGCGGGTGGTCGGGGGTGCGGGGCTCACCCGTCCGGGGTCGCCCGCCAGACGCACAGGCGGCACCCACAGCGCGCACAGCTCGCGCACAGGCGCAGCCGCCACCTTTGCCGCCATGACGACCAACACCGAGAACCCGACCTGGGGCGAGGAGCCGCAGCCGGGCCAGACCCCCGCCGGTCCGCCGTGGACCGGGCGCAAGACCCTCGCGGCCGTCGCGATCGCCGTGGGCATCGCCGCCGTGGGCGGGGGCGTCATCTACGCGGCGAGCGGGAGCGAGTCGTCGGGGCAGAACGCCATGGGCGGCCGGGGGATGGGGATGCCGGGGATGGTGGGCGGCGACGGCGGCGGCCTGTCCGCCGCGTCCCCGTTCGGGGACAGCGAGCACGGGGAGTTCCAGGTCGGCGAGGTCACCGAGGTGGGGGACGGGAGCATCTCGGTCACGAGCGCGGACGGGTACGCGAAGACCTACGTGGTGGACGCGGACACGGTGTTCAGGGTGCTGTCGGCCGGGTCGGGGGCGCGGAACCAGGACGGCGGCGGCTCGGGGCTGGACGACCTCGCGGTGGGGGACAGCGTGACCGTGGTGTCCACGGCCGGGAGCGACGGGAGGTCGACGGCGGACGCGATCACGGAGCGGGGCGGGCAGAGCGGGTTCCCCGGCGGGCAGGACGGCGGCGGGCAGGGGCAGTTCCCCGGTGGGCAGCAGGGCGGCGGGCAGCAGGGCG
>NZ_JBQGCX010000066.1:0-2664 GCF_052038725.1 Actinosynnema sp. | reverse complement strand
GCTCACCCCCGAGCAGGCCGAGCGCCACACGGTGCGCGCCTACCTGTCCGGCGACGACGGGTGGAACCCCGCATGAGGACGAAGACCTGGGCGCCCTACGCGCTGATCGCCCCCACGCTGCTGCTGATGGCGGTGTTCCTGGTCTACCCCATCGGCAGCGTCCTGCACTACAGCCTCCAGGACTACAACGTCACCCAGCCCTGGAAGAACGGCTTCGCCGGGTTCGAGAACTTCCGCGTGATGCTCTTCGAGGACCCGCTGTTCTGGCAGAGCCTCCAGTTCAGCGCCAAGTGGGTCGTCGTCGAGGTCGGGTTCCAGCTGGTGCTCGGCCTGGCGCTCGCGCTGATCGTCAACGAGACCTTCATCGGCAGGGGCCTCGCCCGCGCGCTGGTGTTCTCGCCCTGGGCGGTCTCCGGCGTGCTCACCACCGGCATCTGGATCCTGCTCTACAACCCGTCCACCGGCATCTTCCAGCAGCTCGCCCAGTGGGGCGTCGGCGACGCGGGGACCTCGGTCCTGGGCAACCCGGACACGGTGTTCCCGGCGACGGTGGTGACCGAGCTGTGGCGCGGCGTCCCGTTCTTCGCGATCATGCTGCTGGCCGACCTCCAGACCATCCCGAAGGACCTGTACGAGGCGGCCTCGGTCGACGGCGCCAACCGGTGGCGGCGCTTCCTCAGCGTCACCCTGCCGCACCTGCGCGACGCCATCGTGCTGTCCACGCTGCTGCGCGCGGTGTGGGAGTTCAACAACGTCGACCTGATCTACACCCTCACCGGCGGCGGACCCGCCAACCAGACCACCACGCTGCCGCTGTACGTGGCGCGCAAGGCGGTCGACTCGCACGACTTCGGGTACGGCTCGGCGCTCACCGTCGCCGGGTTCGTGATCCTGCTGTTCTGCTCGATCCTCTACCTGCGCCTGTCGAAGTTCGGGAGCCGAACGTGACCGAGACCCTGGTCAGGCCCGCGGTCGACTCGCCGCCGCCGACACCACCGCAGCGCCGCCGCAAGAGCGGCCACCACGACCCGAGCCGGGTGTTCCGGCTGCACCTGCCGCTGCTGCTCTACCTGCTGTTCACCCTCGTCCCGTTCTACTGGATGCTGGTGTTCGCCCTGCGCCCCACCGGTTCCACCGCGCTCGTGCCGTGGCCGATGACGCTGGAGCACTTCGACACGGTGTGGAACGGCATCGGGTTCGGCGTGTTCTTCACCAACAGCATGATCATCGCCGGGGGCACGCTGGTCGCGGTGAGCGTGCTGGCCCTGATGGGCGGCTACGCGCTGGCCCGCTTCCAGTTCAAGGGCCAGCGGGTGTTCCTGCTCGCGCTGCTGTGCAGCCAGTTCATCCCCGGCGCGATGATGCTCATCCCGCTGTTCGTGATCTTCCGCGAGGCCGGGCTGCTCAACACCCTCACCGGCCTGGTCATCGCCGACACCGCGTTCCAGCTGCCGCTCGCGCTGATCCTGATGAGCGGGTTCGTGCGCAACGTGCCGGTGGAGCTGGAGGAGGCCGCGATGGTCGACGGCTGCTCCCGGCTGCGGGCGTTCTTCGCCGTCACGCTGCCGCAGCTGCGGCCCGCGCTGGTCGCGGTCGGCTCGTTCGCGTTCATCGGCGCCTGGAACAACTTCCTGTTCGCGCTGATGTTCGCCTCCAAGCAGGACAAGTTCACCCTCCCCGTCGGGCTCAGCTACGCCCTGGGGGAGTTCAACACCGACTTCGGGGCGCTCGCCGCGGGCGGTGTGGTCGCCGCTGTCCCGGTGGTCCTGGTTTTCGCCGTCGTGCAGCGGTACCTGGTGCAGGGGCTCAGCGCCGGTGCCGTCAAGGGATAGGAGAGGCATGAGGAGAGCACTTCTGGTCGCAGCCGCCGCCGCGCTCGCGCTGGCGGGGTGTTCCAGCGGCCCCGCGGACGGCAAGGTGACGATCACCTTCTGGGACAACAACGGCGGACCCGGCCGCACCCCGATCTACGAGGAGCTGATCAAGCGCTTCGAGGCGGCCAACCCCGACATCCACGTCGACTACGTCGGCATCCCCAGCTCGTCCGTGCAGCAGAAGTACGACACCGCGATCGCGGGCGGCGGCACGCCCGACGTCGGCGGCGTCACCACCTCGTACCTGTCCAACATGATCGGGCAGGAAGCCCTGGTCCCGCTGGACGAGAAGGTCGACGGCGGCCCGCTCAAGGGCAAGCTGCTGCCCAGCCTGGTCGAGACGGTCCGGCAGACCGCGCCCGACAACAAGCTGTACTCCGTCCCGTCCTCCGGCAACATGGACGTGATCTGGTACCGCACCGACTGGTTCGCCGAGAAGGGCGTCCAGCCGCCGAAGACCTGGGACGAGTTCACCGCCGCCGCCGAGAAGCTCACCGACACCTCGGCGAACCGGTACGGCTACACCATCCGGGGCGGCGCGGGCTCGGTGTTCCAGCTGCTCACCGAGGCGTACGCCTACTCCGGCACGGACTCGTTCTTCGAGGGCGGCAGGTCCACCGTGGACGACCCCGGCAACGCCGACCTGGTGGAGAAGGTCGCGGCCCTGTACAAGAAGGCCACGCCCGAGGCGGACGTCAACAACAACTACACCCAGATGGTCGCCCAGTTCACCGGCGGCTCGGCGGCGATGATGCACCACAACCTGGGCTCCTACGGCGACGTCACCAAG
>NZ_JBQGCX010000065.1:0-2418 GCF_052038725.1 Actinosynnema sp. | reverse complement strand
AGTGCCGAAGCTCCGTTCGGCTTCCCGATCCCACCGAGGCGGTGAGCCGGACCTGCCTCGCGGGCTGCCCGTGCGCGGGCCTGGTGACCTCGCCGGTGGGCGTGACGACGTCGGGGGCGCTGGAGGTCCAGGTCACGGCCGTGCCGTGCAGGCCGGTGGTGGGCAGGGTGAGGTTGCCGCGCACGTCGTGGGCGTCCCAGACGGTCAGCGCCCTCGCGGCCTCGGCGACCTTCTCGCGGTCGGTGGGCCGCGGGCGGACGGTGACCGCGAAGAGCCTGCGGAGCTCGGCGCCGCCCCGGGTGGTGGTGGCCGTGAGCAGCGCCAACGACGGCAGGAGGCCGGCGCGCGGGCGGGTCACCTTGCCCGTGGCCGCGACCGCGCCGGGATTGGTGGAGTGCCAGGAGATCGTGGTGTCGTGCGGGCCCGAGGTGGGCAGCGCGAGGTCCTCGGTGATGAGCGAGGTGTCGCCGATGGTCAGCGACGCGCTGTCGCGGCGGACGCGTTCACGGTCGGGGGTGAAGCCGAGGTCGTGCGCCTCGTCGGCGCTCAGAGCCCTGTTGTACAGCCGGAAGTCGCGCACCTCGCCCTTGAGGTGGCGGTCGCCGGGGTAGACCGATCGGCCGATGTGGTTGGCCTTCGTGAACCCGCCGCCGATGTCGCCGGGGCGGATCGTCACGTCGGTGCGCCTGGCCACCTCCACGCCGTCCTCGTAGAGCACCGCGGTGCTCCCGGTCTGGGTGTAGGTGAGCGTCTTCCACACGTCGCGCCGCAGGTCGCGGCCCGAGCTGGTGGTCTGCTCCGTGGCCCAGTTCCCGGTGGCGATCGAGCTGCGGTAGGTGTTGCCGGTGGTGAACAGGTAGCCGTCGCCCGCGCTGCCGTTCGTGTTCCCGATGCCCCAGACGAAGTAGGGCGTGGCCTGGTCGGGCGCGATGCGGACCTGGATGGACGCGGTGACGGAGTCGAGGCCGCGCAGCAGGTCGTCCGGGAGGTCGACGTGGCCGTCGACGCCGCCGAGGTGGAGGCCGTCACGTCCGCCGGGGACGGCGTCGCCGCTGATCACGGCGTCGCGGCGGGAGGGGGACGCGTCGTGCGCGGTGGTCCCGGAGGACTCGGTGAGCGGGTAGTGGGCGATCAGCCCGCCCGGCGCCGAGGCGACCGCGGGGGTGACCGGGGCGAGCGGCACGAGGGCGAGCGCCACCACCGCTGCGAGGGGACGGGGACGGGGCAGAACGGGAGCCATGGGCATCGCTCTCGTCGTGCGCGGCGGGTGTGGCCGCGCGTCGTGAACAGGTACGTCCGGGTGTTGACGTGCGCTGAGTCACAAAAGTGAGCGCTAACATAGGTCGGTTTCAACCTGCGTGTCAAGCGTGCAACGTCGAGGTTTCTGGGGGGTTGACGGACGGTATGTGAGCGTTCACTCTTGTCCACCAGGTGACCGAGGTGACCCTGGTCACGCGGTCCCGCCGTCCGCGAGTTCACCGTGGTTCACGTGGAGGATGCCCGTGCTGAAGAAGATCACCGCCGCCGCGTGCGCCGCCTTGATCGGCGCCCTCAGCCTCACCGCCTGCGGGTCGTCCGGTTCCGGCGACTCCGGCTCCTCCGGGGGAGGCGGGGACGACAAGATCACGATGGGGTTCGCCCAGGTCGGCGCCGAGAGCGGGTGGCGCACCGCGAACACCAAGTCCGTGCAGGAGGCCGCCGCGGCGGCGGGCGTCGACCTGAAGTTCTCCGACGCGCAGCAGAAGCAGGAGAACCAGCTCAAGGCGATCCGGTCGTACATCCAGCAGAAGGTCGACGTCATCGCCTTCAGCCCGGTGGTCGAGACCGGCTGGGACACCGTGCTGCTGGAGGCCCAGCGCGCCAACATCCCGGTGATCCTCACCGACCGCGCGGTCGACTCCGAGGACACCTCGCTGTACAAGACCTTCCTCGGCTCGGACTTCGTCGAGGAGGGCCGCAAGGCCGGTGACTGGCTGGTCGCCAACGTGCAGGGCGAGGTGAACGTCGCGGAGCTCCAGGGCACCACCGGCGCCGCCCCGGCGATCGACCGCAAGGCCGGGTTCGAGGAGAAGATCGCGGGCAAGTCGAACATCAAGGTCGTGGCCTCGCAGACCGGTGACTTCACCCGGTCCGGCGGCAAGCAGGTCATGGAGGCGTTCCTCAAGTCCAACCCGGAGATCAACGTCGTCTACGCGCACAACGACGACATGGGTCTCGGCGCCATCGAGGCCATCAAGGCCGCGGGCAAGGTCCCCGGCAAGGACATCAAGATCATCACGGTGGACGCCGTCAAGGACGGCATGACCGCGCTGGCCAACGGCGAGATCAACTTCATCGTCGAGTGCAACCCGTTGCTGGGCAAGCAGCTGATGGACCTCGCGAAGAAGGTCGTGGCCGGTGAGCAGGTGCCGGAGCGGG
>NZ_JBQGCX010000064.1:0-4951 GCF_052038725.1 Actinosynnema sp. | reverse complement strand
CGCGTGGTCGGCGCGGACGGGCGGCCTGCGGGCGGGGTCGTGCCCGCGCGCCGCGCGTCCGGGCTCTCACCGCGCGCCGGGGGTGTGCTCGTGTCCTGCGGCGCGGCCGCGCTCAGGCCCTCTGATGCGGCCGTGCTCGGGTCCGCCAGCGAGTGCGGGTGTTCCGCGGTCGGAGTCGGCGGGGGTTCCGGGGGTGCGGGTGGGCCGGGCCTGCGCAGGCCGGCCACCCTGGGCCTGGTCCTGGGCGGGGTGGGGACGGGGCGGCGGCGCTGGGGTGGCATTCGCGGGGCTCCTCTCTCACGCGCCGCCTGCCGCGACCGGGCCGAGGGCTGCCAGCTTCCAGCCGGCGTCGGTCCTGGTCAGGGCGGTGCGGTAGCGGTTGATCTTCTTCACCGGTTGGCCGCCCTCCGGGGCGACGGTGGTCTCCACCACGGCGATCAGCGCCGCGGTGCCCGCACGGGCGTCGAGCTCGGTCACGGCGGCGTCCAGGACGCGGCTGGTGGTGACGGTCTTCGCGGCCTCGATCTGCTCGCGGCGGGTCTGCCTGCCCTCCTCGACCTCGCGGCGCAGGTCGCCGGTCGAGCTGTCCAGCCAGCGGTCCAGGTCCTCGTCGACCTTCCGGAAGTCGAGCGTGGTGAAGTTGACGACCCCGACCTGGCCGACCCTGAGCACCTCGTCGCGCTCCCGCGCGTAGGCCACCGAGTCACCGGTGGACGCGCTCCACCAGGTGATCCCGGCCCACAGCGCGTACCCGGCGGACAGCACCACGAGCACCACCGCCACCGGGAGCACCCGCCTCCACCCACGCGCGCCCCCGGACCGCGAAGCCGCGACCGGCGAGTCGCCGTCAGGCGAGTCGCCGACCGGCGTGTCCTCGGCCGACTGGTCCTGGGTCAGTGAGTCGCCGCCCGGTCCGTCGCTACCCGGCGAGTCACTGCCGGGCGATTCCCCGATCGGTACGGCCCCGCCGGGCGAGTTTCCGCCCGGTCCGTCGCCACCCGGTGCGTCCCCGCCTGCGGGGTCCGGCTCGGCGTCCGCCGCCTCCCCTGCGGGCGTGGCCGGGTCCCGGTCCGCAGCAGCGTCCGGCGCGTCCGCGACACCTGCCCCGTCCGCGTCCCGCGCCGCGCCCCCGGCCACCTCTCCGCTCCCCGCCTCCGGAGGGCGGTGCTCCTCCGCCTCCCGCAGGCCCGACTCGCGCGCTCCCGCCACGTCCCCTCCCTCAGCCCGGCAGCCCGGGCAACTGGCCCAACCCGATCAGCAGCGGCGCCCAGTCCTCCGGCGCCGTCGGCTCCCGCCCCGGCCGCTCCACCCCTCCCCCACCCGGCGCGCCCGGCCCGCCGGGGTTCGGCGCGACCTCCATCAGCCGCCGCAGTTCCCCGTCCGAGGACTTGAGCCGCCTCGCCTACCGCCAGCACCGGCCCGTCCTCGCGGCGCGGGCGCAGGTCCACGTACTGCTCCCCCACGGTGGACCGGTTCGCGACCACCACCTCCAGGCCGCTCAGGATCGGCGGCGCGCCCGCGTCGACGCCGTCCTCGGTCAGCCGCATCGGCCCGACCCACATCACCACCACACCCCGGTAAGCGACCTCGCCACCGGGGAACGCGCCGCCGATGGCGGCCAGCCCCACCCGCACCGAGGACCCGCCGAGCAGGTCAGCAAGGCCGCAGCCGATCCGGCCCAGCGGTGGCGCAGGCGGGACGGGCAGCGGAAGCGGCAGCGCGCGCGACAGGTTCTCCACGACGCTCCCGAGGTCCAGGTCGAGGTCCAGGGCGAGGTCCGCGTAGACGTTCGTGTGGTCGGCGCGGCTGCGGCCCACGGTGTCCACGGCGACGTCGACGAGCGAGTCCAGCGAGGTGAGCAGGGCGACCAGCCGAGTCAGCGCCCTGGTGATCTCGGTCCGGTGCCCGACCGGCGCGTCGTCCACCGCCACGCCCGCCTGCGGCACGAGTTCGCGCGCGCCACCGAGCCCGCCGCACCTCAACCCCGTGCTGCGACTCGGCCGATCCGGCTCTTCCGCCCGTCCCTTGGCCCGGCTCACCACCCGCACCTGCTCCGGGTGGTCGGCACGGCGACCTGCCCGCGCGCCTCGCGCAGGAAGAAGTTGGACCAGGACCCGTAGGAGGCGGTGCGGGTGAGCGTCTCCAGCTCGTGCGGCAGCCGCTGCACCAGACCCTCGATCAGCTCCCCGCTGTCGCCGAGGGTGGTGGCGGCCAGGCCGAGGTTCGCGATGTCGGTCCTGAGCGGCGGTCTGGCCTCGTCCGGGAAGCCCCCGGTGGTGGACGCCAGGTCACCGAGCGCGGGCCGGGTGCGCTCCGGCGGGATGCCGCCGCCGGGCGGCAGCGCCTCCCCGACCGGGCCGGCGCACTGCTCCAGCGCGAGGTAGCGCCTGCCGACGAGGTCGCGGTGCTTGATCGCGGCGGTGGTGGGCGCGGGCAGCGAGCGCTCCCCGGTGAGCGAGAACGCGGCCTCGGCGAGGCCGGTCGCGTCGGCGAGCAGCCGCTCCAGCTCGACGGCCCTCGCGGTCCGGTCCCGCTCGATCACCGCCCCACCACCAGCCCCCGGACCTCCACGTCCGAGTCCACCGCGAGCTGGTTCCCGACCCGGTCGGCGCGCGGCAGCACGGTGGTCGTGGGGGTGAACGCGCCCCGGTGCAGCGCGGCCACCCCGAGGGGGCGGTCGCGGCTCATCCGGCGATCCGCACCGTCGTGGTGGTGCCCCAGATGGCCAGGCTGAGGAAGAAGTCCAGCAGGCTCGTGGTGACGATCGCGGTGCGCACCGCCCGCCCGACCGCGACGCCCACGCCCGCCGGTCCGCCGGACGCCCGGTACCCGTAGTAGCAGTGCGTCAGGATGATCACCACCGCGAACACCAGGACCTTGCCGAACGACCAGAGCACGTCCCCCGGTGGCAGGAACAGCGTGAAGTAGTGGTCGTAGGTGCCCGCCGACTGCCCGTAGAAGTGCACGGTGACGGTCCGCGCGGCCAGGTACGAGGTGAGCAAACCGATCACGTACAGCGGCACGATCGCCGCGAACCCGGCCACGATCCGGGTGGTCACCAGGTACGGCAGGCTCGGCACGCCCATGACCTCCAGCGCGTCGATCTCCTCGGAGATCCGCATCGCGCCGAGCTGCGCGGTGAACCCGGACCCGACCGTCGCCGACAGCGCCAGGCCCGCGACCAGCGGCGCGATCTCGCGGGTGTTGAAGTAGGCCGAGACGAACCCGGCGAACGCCGAGGTGCCGATCTGGTCGAGCGCGGTGAACCCCTGCAGGCCCACGACCGTGCCGGTGAACACCGACAGGCCCACCATGACGCCGATCGTGCCGCCGATGACGGCCAGCGCGCCGCTGCCGAAGCTGACCTCGGCGAGCAGCCGCAGCACCTCGCGGTGGTAGCGGGTGATCGCGCGCGGCGCCCAGGCGAGCGCGCGCAGGTAGAACCACAGCTGGTCGCCGAGGGAGTCCAGCCCCCGCAGCGGGGCGCCCGCCGCGCGCCGCGCCCGCTCGCCGGTCGTGGCCACGTCAGCTCCCCTTCGCGGGCACGACCTGGAGGTAGATCGTGGTGAGGACGAAGTTGGCGAAGAACAGCAGCAGGAACGTGACGACCACGGCCTGGTTGACCGCGTCGCCGACGCCCTTGGGGCCGCCCGCCGGGTTGAGGCCCCGGTAGGCGGCGACGATGCCCGCGATGAACCCGAACACCAGCGCCTTGAGCTCGCCGATCCACAGGTCGGACAGCTGGGCGAGCGCCGAGAAGCTGGCCAGGTACGCGCCGGGCGTGCCGTCCTGCAGGACGACGTTGAAGAAGTAGCCGCCCATGACGCCGACGACGCTGACCATGCCGTTGAGCAGCACCGCGACCACCATCGCGGCCAGCACCCTGGGCACCACCAGCCGGTGCACCGGCGAGACGCCGAGCACCTCCATGGCGTCGATCTCCTCGCGGATCTTGCGGGAGCCGAGGTCCGCGCAGATGGCGCTGCCGCCCGCGCCCGCGATGAGCAGCGCGGTCACGATCGGGCTGGCCTGCTGGACGATCGCCAGCACGCTGGCCGCGCCGGTGAACGACTGGGCGCCGATCTGCCTGGTCAGCGAGCCCAGCTGGAGGGCGATGACCGCGCCGAACGGGATGGACACCAGCGCGGTCGGCAGCACCGTGACGCTGACGACGAACCAGCACTGCTGCACGAACTCGCGCACCTGGAACGGCCGCCGGAACGACGCCGCGACCACCTGGCCCGCGAGCGCGAACAGCCTGCCGGTCTCGCGCAGCAGGCCGGCTCCGGGTAACGCAGGGGTGCTCACGCGAGGTCCCCCGGCCCGGTGCGGGGAACCGGTGGTCCGGCGGGTTGCTCGTCCACCAGCGTCGGCGGGTTCGCCGGGCCCGCGCCCGCGAGCGCGGCGTAGCGCCGCCGCTCCTGCGGGGTCAGGCTGGCCACGATGCCCTGCCTGGCGCGCGGCGGCAGGGTGTGCAGGACGTCCATGACCCGGTCCTTGCGCCTGCGCACCGCCCGCCTCGGCGGCAGTCCCGGCGTGGGTTCGAGCTGCGGCACGACGCCGCGCACGTCCTCGTCCGGTGGGCCGTCCGCGTGCCCGGCCGCGCGGTGCGCGAGCTCGGCGGCGATGGTGGCCTGGTCCTTCTCCTCGGACATGCCGATGGGCCCGTTGCGGCGGCCGTTGAGGAACTGCTCCACCACCGGTTCCTCGCTGGTCAGCAGGACCTCGCGGGGTCCGAACACGACCAGCTCCCGGCGGAAGAGCATCCCCAGGTTGTCCGGGACGGTGCGGGCGACGGTGATGTTGTGGGTGACGATCAGGATGGTCGCGTCGATCTGCGCGTTCAGGTCGATGAGCAGCTGGCTCAGGTAGGCGGTGCGCACCGGGTCGAGCCCGGAGTCCGGCTCGTCGCACAGGATGATCTCCGGGTCGAGCACGAGGGCCCGCGCCA
>NZ_JBQGCX010000063.1:0-3987 GCF_052038725.1 Actinosynnema sp. | reverse complement strand
GCCTCTGCCCTGACCAGGTCGACCACCGACGCGCCCTTGAGCAGCCCGCCCGCGATCCACACCACGCTCTCGTGCGAGCGCAGCGACGCCACGGCCGCGTGCGGGTTGGTCGCCTTCGAGTCGTTGACGTACCGCACCCCGCCGACCTCGCCGACGACCACACCCCGGTGGTCGCCCGGCCGGAAGTCCAGCAGGCCCTGGCGGACCGCCTCCGGCGCCACCCCGTAGGCCCGCGCCAGCGCCGCCGCCGCGAGGGCGTCCGCGATGCCGGGCGGACCGCCGGGCGTCACGTCCGCCACCGCCGCCAGCCTGCTGTCCGGGCCGAACGCCCGGTCGACCAGGTAGCCGCCCGCGACCCCGAGCTGCCCCTCCTCGGGCTCCCCCAGGGTGATCCCGACGTGGGCGGTCCCCGGCGCCCCGGTCAGCAGCGCCGCCACGTACGGGTCGTCGACCCCGGCGATCGCCACGTCCCCGACCAGCGCGCCCGCCTTGGCCCGCGCGTACGCCTCCAGCGACCCGTGCCAGTCCAGGTGGTCCTCGGCGACGTTGAGCAGCACCCCGGCGGTCGGCCGCACGGACGGCGACCAGTGCAGCTGGAAGCTCGACAGCTCGACCGCGAGCACCCGGTGCCCCGCGAGCAGCGCGTCGACCACCGGCAGCCCGACGTTGCCGCACGCGATCGCGTCCAGCCCCGCCGCCCGCAGGATCGACTCCAGCATGGTCACCGTCGTGGTCTTGCCGTTGGTGCCGGTGACGACCAGCCACGCGGGCGGGTCGGCCAGCTCGGCGGCCATCCGCCACGCCAGCTCGACCTCGCCGATCACCTCGACCCCGGCCGCCGCCGAGGCGGCCAGCAGGGGGTTGTCCGGGCGCCAGCCGGGGCTGGTCACCACCAGGTCGACGCCCTCGGGCGGGGCAACGAGCCCCGCCACCAGGTCGACTCCGGGCAGCAGCTCGCTCAGGGCGGCCAGCCGGTCGGCGGAGGAGTCGGTCACGGTGACCGTCGCGCCCGCCGCCAGCAGGGCCTCCGCCGCCGAGCGGCCCGCCACCCCGGCGCCCGCGACGAGCGCCGAACGTCCAGCCAGGAACCCCACGGTCAGCTCCCGACCGCGGTGAGCCACTCGCTGTAGAACAGGCCGAGGCCCAACATGCAGCAGATGCCGCCGAGGAGCCAGAACCGGATGATGACCGTGGTCTCCGCCCAGCCCGCGAGCTCGAAGTGGTGGTGGAACGGCGCCATGCGGAACAACCGCCGCCGGGACGTGCGGAACACCGCGACCTGGAGCACCACCGACAGCGCCTCGACCACGAACATGCCGCCGATGACGACCATGAGCAGCTCGGTGCGGGTGGTGATGGACAGGCCGGCGACCAGACCGCCGAGCGCGAGCGAGCCGGTGTCACCCATGAAGATCTTGGCCGGGGCCGCGTTCCACCACAGGAAGCCGATGCAGCCCGCCATCGCGGCGGCGGCCACCAGCGCCAGGTCCAGCGGGTCGCGCACGTCGTAGCAGCCGGCGACCGGCATGTTGGTGCAGTTGTAGCGGAACTGCCAGAAGCTGATCACCACGTAGGTGCCGAACACCATCGCCGAGGTGCCGCCCGCGAGGCCGTCGAGGCCGTCGGTCAGGTTCACCGCGTTGGACCACGCGCTGATCGCCGCGTAGCAGAACACCACGAAGCCGACGACGCCGAACGAGACCACCGTGATGTCGCGGACGAACGACAGGTTCACCGACGCGGGCGTCAGGCCCTGGTTGTCCGGGAACTGCACGACCAGCACCGCGAAGATGATCGTGGCCACGAACTGGCCGACGAGCTTCGCGGTCTTGTTCAGGCCGAGGTTGCGCTGCTTGCGGATCTTGATGAAGTCGTCGAGGAAGCCGACGACGCCCAGCGAGGTGGTGAGCATGAGGACGAGCAGGCCGGACGCGGTGGGCGTCTGGTCCTGCGCCGACGCGGACATGGAGTTCACCAGGTGCGCGCCGAGGTAACCGGCCCACATCGCCACCAGGATCGCGACACCGCCCATGGTGGGCGTGCCGCGCTTGGTCTTGTGGCTCTGCGGGCCCTCCTCGCGGATCTCCTGGCCGAAGCCCTGCCGCGAGAAGATCTTGATCAGGTACGGCGTGAGCATGATCGACGTGATCAGCGCGATCGCCGCCGCGATCAGGATGCTCTTCACTTGCTGCCCGCCTCCAGGAGAGCCTCGGCAACCCGCCACAGGCCGTATGAGTTGGATGCCTTAACCAGAACGACGTCACCGGGCCGCACCTCGTCGCGCAGCAGTTCGATTGCCGCAGCGACATCCGGCACCAGGATCGATTCCTCGCCCCATGATCCTTCCAGGTGCGCTCCCTGGTGCATCGCGCGGGCGTCTTCACCGCTGCCGACCAGCCGGTTGACTTCCAGGCGCACCGCGAGCCTGCCGATCTCGTCGTGCGCGCGCACCGAGTCGGCGCCCAGCTCCGCCATCGGCCCCAGCACGGCCCAGCTGCGCCGCGCGGGGGTGGTGGAGCGGGAGATGGTGGCCAGCGACTTCAGCGCGGCCTTCACCGACTCCGGGTTGGCGTTGTAGGCGTCGTTGACGACCGTGACGCCGTCGGCGCGGTCGACGACCTCCATGCGGTGCGCGGAGATCGGCTTCGCCGAGCCGAGCCGGTCGGCGACCTGCTGGGGCGTCGCCCCGAGCTCCAGCGCGATGGCGGCGGCGGTGAGCGCGTTGCCGACCTGGTGGGGACCGTGCACGGCGAGCTGGACGCGCGCGCTGCCGTGCGGGGTGAGGAGGGTGAAACCGGGGCGGGCCTGCTCGTCGAGGACGATGTCGACCGCGCGGACCTGCGCCCTGCTGTGCTCGCCGACGAGCACGACCTTCGCCCTCGTGCGCTCGGCCATGGCCAGCACGAGCGGGTCGTCGGCGTTGAGCACCGCGACGCCGTCCTCGGGCAGGGCCTCGACCAGCTCGCCCTTGGTGCGCGCGACGCCCTCGCGGGAGCCGAACTCGCCGAGGTGGGCGGTGCCGACGTTGAGCACCGCGCCGATCCTCGGGGGCGCGACGGCGCACAGGTCGGCGATGTGGCCGGGACCGCGCGCGGACAGCTCCAGCACGAGGTAGCCGGTGTCCTCGTCGGCGCGCAGCGCGGTCCAGGGGTGGCCCAGCTCGTTGTTGAACGAGCCGGGCGGGGCGATCGTGGCGCCCGTCGGGGACAGCACCTGGGCGATGAGGTCCTTCGTGGACGTCTTGCCCGAGGAGCCGGTGACGCCCACGACGGTCAGCCCGGCCGCGGTGAGCCTGTCGGTGACGTGCCTGGCGAGCTTGCCCAGCGCGGCGAGCACGGCGGCGCCGGAGCCGTCGCTGTCGCCGGACAGCACGTAGGCGCCCTCGTGCTCGTCGGCCAGGGCGACCGGCGGGGCGATCACCGAGGGCGCGGGGACCTCGCGGCCCGCCAGCACGCCCGCGGCGCCCGCCGCGACGGCGGCGGCGGCGAAGTCGTGGCCGTCGACCCGCTCGCCGGGCAGGGCGAGGAACAGCCCGCCGGGCAGCAGCTTGCGGGTGTCGAACTCGACGCCCGCCTTGACGACGGGCGAGCCGTCGGTGTTGTGCAGCCTGCCGCCGACGATCTCGGCGATCTCGGCGAGGGTCAGCGTGATCACCGAAGGGCCTCCTGGATCGCCCCGGTGAGGGCGTCGACGTCCGAGAACGGGTGCACGACGCCCGCGACTTCCTGACCGGTCTCGTGCCCCTTGCCCGCCACGACGACGACGTCGCCCGCGACGGCCAGCGACACGGCGTGCGCGATGGCCGCGCCCCGGTCGCCGATCTCGACGACCTCGCCGCGCTCGGACTCGGGCACCTCCAAAGCGCCCGCGAGCACGGCGGCGCGGATGGCGGCCGGGTCCTCGCTGCGCGGGTTGTCGTCGGTCACGACGAGCACCTCGCTGCGGCGGGCCGCCTCGGCGCCCATGAGGGGGCGCTTGGCGGTGTCC
>NZ_JBQGCX010000062.1:0-1784 GCF_052038725.1 Actinosynnema sp. | reverse complement strand
ACCTCGACCCGGTCGGCGGCGACCAGCGCCGGGCCCTGCCGCCACGGCCGGGGCTCGGGGTCGTCCAGCGCGACCACGGCGGCCCGCAGGTACCAGACGCCCTCGGGCAGCGCGTCGAACCGGTAGGGCCCGGAGCCGTCGCTGGTGTCGCAGGCGCGTGGCACGCCCTGGGCGATCGGGTCGGCGAACGCGGCGACGTACACCCGCACCGGCCGCCCGACCTCGGGCACGTCCACCCAGCCCCGCACCGCGCCGGTGGCCGGGCCGACCTGGGCCCTGGGCAGCGCGGACAGCGACAGCAGGCCCTCGGCGGACAGCGCCCGGTAGCGGGCGGGCGAGACGCCGACGCTGCGGGTGAACCGGCTGGTGAACGTGCCGAGGCTGTTGTAGCCGACCGCGTAGGAGATCTCGGTGACGCTGAGCCGGGTCTCCAGCAGCAGCTGCTTGGCCCTGCTGAGCCGGATGGCGGTCAGGAAGCGCCCCGGCGAGGTGCCGGTGAGCCCCCGGAAGACCCTGGAGAAGTAGAACTTGCTGAGTATCGCGGGGGTCGCCATGTCGGCCAGCGACAAGGGCTCGTGGTACCGGGTCCACATCGTGTCGATCGCGCGCTCTACGGCGTCCTGCACAGCAGCCTCCATCCCGCTCGGCGAAGCGGCGGCCAGTCGGTGGACCGGGTCCGGGACGCGGGGGGTGGTTCCGTCCCGGTGACCGCGAGCGGCCACCGGTCCTTCGCCAGGAACGCTAGCAGCGGGAACGCCGGGGGGAAGCCTCCGCGCGGCAGCACCGCACTCTGCGATATGCGCGTGCCGCACAGCGGGTACCCGGTTGGTCCGTCCGGCTGCGCCCGCGGTCGCGCCAGGGCCTCAAGCGGGCTTTGCCAGTCCACTGTGGATTTTCCGGTTCCGCTTCCCCCTTCCCCGACAACGCTTTCCGCCAGTCCGGTGACGTGCCGCCCGCCGCTTCGGACTGGCGCAGGCCCGGCGCCCGGTGGCCCGCGGGGGCGGGGGACGGCGTGCGGGCTGTGTGACACTGGCCGGGTGAGTCCGCGAAAGCTCGCACCCGAGACGCGCACGGCGCTGGTCGACCTCGCGGGGCGGCTGCTGGCCGAGCACGGCGCGCAGGCCCTGTCCACCCGCCGCATCGCCGCCGAGGCGGGCCCCTCGACCATGGCCGTGTACACCTCCTTCGGCGGCATGCGCGGCCTGGTGCGCGCCATGGCGCACGAGGGGTTCGCCCGCCTGGAGCGGCAGTTCGGCCGGGTCAGGCACACCGACGACCCGGTGGCGGACGTGCTGGTGCTCGGGCACGCCTACCGGCACAACGCGAAGGCCAACTCGCACCTGTACGCGGTGATGTTCGGCGGCCAGTCGCTGGCGGGCTTCTCGCTCACCGAGGAGGACCGCCAGTACGGCCGGTACACCCTGCTGACCGCCGTCGAGCGGGTGACCAGGTGCATCGCGGCGGGCCGCTTCCGCGAGGGCGACCCGGCGCTGATCGCGCACGAGATGTGGATCGCCACGCACGGCCTGGTGAACCTGGAGCTGGGCGGCTACCTGATCCCGCCGGTCGACGCGGAGCGCTGCTACGCGGCGCTGCTGTGCGGCCTGGTCGCCGGGGCCGGGGACGACGCGGCGTCGGCCGGGCGGTCGGTGGCGCGGGCCGAGCGCAGGCGGCGGACCGAGGTGGAGGCGGCGGGGGACGGGGCCGTCGAGGCCGACGAGGACCCAGGCGCCTGACTCTCCACTGTGGACGGTCGCGGGCCGGGAGCCCTTTCCGGCTCCCGG
>NZ_JBQGCX010000061.1:0-4915 GCF_052038725.1 Actinosynnema sp. | reverse complement strand
TTTACGGGGGGGGCGGTGGGTCCGGGGGCGCGGGGGGTGGGCGGGGGCCCGCCCCTCGCGAAACGAGCAAAACCCAGCGGAGATCAGAACCTGGGGTGGTCCCCGGCCAGCACGGCCCCGGTCTCCCCGGCGGTCACCTCGCCCAGCACCCACGCGGGCACGTGGCGGGCGGTCAGCACCGCCAGGGCGCGGTCGACGTCCTCGGGCGACACCACGGCGACCATGCCGATGCCCATGTTGAACGTCTTCTCCATCTCCTCGCGCTCCACCCGCCCGCGCTGCGCGATCAGCGCGAACACCGGCGCGGGCGTCCAGGTCCCCCGGTCGAGCCGCGCGTGCAGCCCCTCCGGCAGGACGCGCGCCAGGTTGGCCGCCAGCCCGCCACCGGTGACGTGCGCGAACGTCCGCACCTCGGCCTCGGCGGCCAGCGCGAGGCAGTCCTTGGCGTAGATCCGGGTCGGCTCCAGCATCTCCTCGCCGAGGGTCCGCCCGAACTCCTCGACGTGCCCCTCCAGCGGCATCCGCGCGATCTCCAGCAGCACGTGCCGCGCGAGCGAGTACCCGTTGGAGTGCAGCCCGGAGGAGCCCATGGCGATGACGACGTCGCCGTCGCGCACCCGGTCCGGCCCGAGCATGGCGGAGGCCTCGACCACGCCCACGCCGGTGCCGGAGATGTCGTAGTCGCCGTCGGCCATCAGGCCGGGGTGCTCAGCGGTCTCGCCGCCCAGCAGGGCGCACCCGGCCTGCACGCAGCCCTCGGCGATGCCCTTCACGAGCGCCGCGATCCGGTCGGGCACGACCCGCCCGACGGCGATGTAGTCCTGCATGAACAGCGGTTCCGCGCCGCACACGACCAGGTCGTCCACGACCATCGCGACCAGGTCGATGCCGACCGTGTCGTGCTTGTCGAGCGCCTGCGCTACCGCGATCTTGGTGCCCACGCCGTCGGTGGAGGAGGCCAGCACGGGCTCCTTCCAGCGGTCCAGCTTCAGCTGGAACAGGCCGGCGAAGCCGCCGATCCCGCCGAGCACCTCGGGGCGGTGCGCCTTGGCCGCCCACGGCTTGAGCTTCTCCACCGCCTCGTCACCGGCTTCGATGCTCACTCCGGCTGCGGCGTAGGTCGCCTTGGCGCTGTCCGTCACGTCTACAAGCTCCATCTTCAGGGCCTCTGGAGGGCGTCCTCGGCACCGTACCCGTTCGGCAGGACCGGGGTCGCCGAGCCCGCGACACCGCGACCGCCGTCCCCGCGAACGCCTTCGAGCAGGTGCTTGCCGATGAGCGCGTCCTCGGGCAGGGGGATCGGGTACTCGCCGTCGAAGCAGGCCGCGCACAGCCGCGACTTGGGCTGCTCGGTGGCCGAGACGAGCTCCTCCAGCGACACGTAGCCGAGCGAGTCCGAGCCGATCGAGCGGCGGATGCCGTCGTCGTCGAGCCCGTTCGCGATCAGCTCGGCGCGCTAGGCGAAGTCGATGCCGTAGAAGCACGGCCACTTCACGGGCGGCGACGCGATCCGGACGTGCACCTCCAGGGCGCCCGCCTCGCGGAGCATCCGGACGAGGGCGCGCTGGGTGTTGCCGCGCACGATCGAGTCGTCCACGACGACCAGGCGCTTGCCGCGGATGACGTCGCGCAGCGGGTTGAGCTTGAGCCGGATGCCGAGCTGGCGGATGGTCTGCGACGGCTGGATGAACGTGCGGCCGACGTAGGCGTTCTTGACCAGGCCCGACCCGTAGGGGATGCCGGAGGCCTGGGCGTAGCCGATGGCGGCGGGCGTGCCGGACTCGGGCACCGGGATGACCAGGTCGGCCTCGACCGGGTGCTCCTTGGCGAGCCTGCGGCCGATCTCGACGCGGGTGGCGTGCACGCCGCGCCCGGCGATCGAGGTGTCCGGGCGGGCCAGGTACACGTACTCGAAGATGCAGCCCTTGGGCTCGGGGTTGGCGAACCGGCTGGACCGCAGGCCGTTCTCGTCGATGGCGATCAGCTCGCCGGGCTCGACCTCGCGGACGTACGAGGCGCCGACGATGTCGAGCGCGGCGGTCTCGCTGGCCACGACCCAGCCGCGCTCGAGGCGGCCGAGGACCAGCGGGTGCACGCCGTGCGAGTCGCGGGCCGCGTACAGCGTCGACTCGTCCGAGAAGACCAGGCAGAACGCGCCGCGCAGGGTCGGCAGCAGCTTCATGGCCGACTGCTCGATGCCCAGGTCGGCGGCGTCGGCGGCGAGCAGGCCGCACACCAGGTCGGAGTCGGTGGTCGCGCCGTGGCCGGTGTCGAGGCCGGCGGCGACGGCCCGCTCGCGCAGCTCGGCGGTGTTGACCAGGTTGCCGTTGTGGCCGAGCGAGAGGGCCGAGCCGGTCGCGGTGTGCCGGAACGTCGGCTGCGCGTTCTCCCACGTCGTGGAGCCCGTGGTGGAGTAGCGGCAGTGGCCGACGGCGACGTGGCCGCGCAGCGAGGAGAGCACCTGCTCGTCGAACACCTGGGAGACCAGGCCGAGGTCCTTGAAGACCACGACCTGGGACCCGTCGCCGACCGAGATGCCCGCTGCCTCCTGGCCGCGGTGCTGGAGCGCGTAGAGGCCGTAGTAGGTGAGCTTGGAGACTTCCTCACCCGGAGCCCACACGCCGAAGACACCGCATTCCTCGCGGGGTTCTCGATCGGGGTGGTCGGGTTCGGTGCGGCCGGTTGCTGACTGGTCGGTGACCACCGAGTGCTCCCTAGCGACGATGTCGGGCTGCACTCCGAGTGTAAGGCGAACGGGGGGTGAACCACCCCCATCAGCACCCCCGGTACGTGACCAAACGCACCTCAGTCGAGTCGGAGCGCCCGCACCAGGGCGGGATCGCCCTCCGCGCGGAGCGGCAACCTGCCCCACAGCCCGTAGTGGACCAGCTGCGCCTCGCCCGAGACGGTGACGTCGGCCTGCTCGCCCGGTCGGGGGGCGCGGACGTCGGGGACCTCGCCGGGGGTGAGGGTGACCAGCCAGGACTCGGGCAGGTCGGTGAGGGCCACCAGCGCCGTCCCGCGCGCGGTCGGCGGGGAGTCGGTGGCGTGCTTGGCGGCGAGCAGGGTGCCGAGGGACTCGTCGATGCCGTCGGCGGCGAAGTCGGCCGCGAGGCCGGGGGCGCCGGGCACGAGGGTGCGCAGCGCGGCCTGGGCGTCCCAGCGGCGCAGGTCGACCTCGTGGGCGATGCGGCGGTGCCACACCCAGGCCAGGTCGGGCGCGGCGGGGGAGAACGTCCAGGTGGCGCGGTTCGCCGGGACCTGCGGCAGGACCTCGGCGGCGCGGGCGAGCTGCGCGTCGAGGTAGTCGAGCGGCAGGTGGGCGTCCGGCGCGGGCAGCGGGTCCAGGCGGACCTGGCTGCCGGTGCGCAGGTGCTCCACCGAGGTCTCCAGGAAGCGCGCGACGTGCAGGGTCAGCTCGGTGAACGTCCAGCCGGGGCAGGACGGCACCGGCGCCGCCGGGTCGGCGCCGCCGACCGCTTCCCGGAACATCGCCGCCTGCTCGGTGAACACCGCGGTCCACCGCTGCGCGGTCCATCCTCGTGCCACTGTCCGCCTCCCTCGAAGGTCGTGTGCCATCGTGCCCCACCCGGCTTCGCCGGGTGGCGGGAACCGGGGCGGTTCCCGGTGCGTCGCACCCGTGCGGTGCGCTGCTCTCCAGGCCCGACCGGCGGGGTGACCGGCTGGTGGGGCCCGGTGTCGGTCTGGTCCGTCCGGTCGGTTCGTCAGCCGCTCAGCGGGTGAAGGGTGGGGAAGTCGTGTTCGGTGTGCAGCCAGAGTCGTTGCGCTCGGCGTCGAAGCAGTTCCAGGTGGGGGCTGACGCCGCGGGCGACGGCGCCGAGATGGTCTCCATGCTCACCCTCGACGCGGGGGCGCTCGGCGAGGTTCCGGCGGCGGGCGAGTTCGCGGCGGCCGTGGCGAAGTTCGCCTCGGAGCAGGGCGAGGACCTGCGGCGGGGCAGCGCCTGGTACCGGGACGCGGGTGAGGGCCTGGTGGAGAACGCGGAGACCTACGAGCGGGTCGACGACCAGTGGACGGCGAGCTTCAGGAACATCGGCGGAGGGCTGTCGTGATCGATCCCGAGGTGCTCTACGGGAAGTTGGCGTCCGGGAGCGCGAGCGCGGTGGCCGCCGCGGGCGACCCGCTGACCGGCGCGTCGAGCGCGCTGTCGCGGGCGGGCGACGCGGTGCGGTCGGGCGGGTCGACGGCCACGTCGGCGTGGCGCGGCACGTCGGCGACCGGGTTCGGCAAGCGGGCGGACCTGTCGGCGCGGGCGGCCGGGGTCGCGCGGGAGCGGCTCGGGACCGGTGTCGAGGTGATCCGGGCGGCGGCGGAGGCGTACTCGCAGATGCGCGGGGCGGCGGACCAGGCGATCTCCGCGTGGCGCGCCCGGTCCCCCCTGATGACGCCCGCCCAGACGCTCCACCTCGCCGGTCAGGTGAACCAGGCGCTCGAAGGGGTGCGGAACGGTTACGAGAACGCGCTGCGGCAGTACGCGAGCGCCCTCGGGAAGGTGAAGCCGGGCTTCGGCGAGGTGGCCTCCGGTGACGCCGGGTGGGGGGCGGCCGTGGCGGCCGTGCGCTCGCCGCAGGTGCCCGCGCCGGGCAGCGACCCGAAGCAGGTGGCGGCCTGGTGGAAGGGGTTGTCGCAGGAGCAGCGGGACGAGCTGCTGCGGACGAGGTTCCAGGAGCTGGGGCAGCTGCGCGGACTGCCGTCCGAGGTGCTGGACCAGGCCAACCGGGCGCGCATCGCCGACGACGCGCAGCGGTTCGGCGCGGAGCGCGACCGGCTCGACACCGCGATGGAGCAGCGGGCGCGGGAGCTGGGGATCGACGCGTCGACGTCGGACGGGCTGACCAGGCTGCTGAACGACCCCGAGTACGCGCGGATGATGGACGAGCGGCGGGTCGCGGCG
>NZ_JBQGCX010000060.1:0-3667 GCF_052038725.1 Actinosynnema sp. | reverse complement strand
GCCGCTGCGACGAGGCGGCGGCCGTGGTGGCGCGGCCGGTGCCGAACGGGGTGTTCGGGCACCGCACCAGCGTGGACTACCTGCACGCGCGCGGGCACTTCCTCCTGGCGCGGGGACGGCCGCGCGCGGCGCTGGGCGACTTCCTGCTGTGCGGGGAGCAGCTGACCCGGTGGGGTCTGGGCGGCGGGTGCGCGCCGGTGCCGTGGCGGACCGCGGCGGCGGAGGCGTGGCTGGCGCAGGGCGACCCGGACCGGGCGCGGGCGCTGGTCCACGAGCAGCTCGGCAGGCCGGGCTCGGACAGCAGGCGGGCGCGCGGGCAGGCGCTGCGGCTGCTCGCGGCGACCGGCCCGGTGAAGCGGCGCCCGCGGCTGCTGCGGGAGGCGGTGGCGGTGTTCGAGGCCGTGGACGACAAGTACGAGCTGGCGCGGACCCTGCGCGACCTGGGAGGGGCGCAGCGGGCGCTGGGCGAGCACGCGCTGGCGCGCCGGGTGATCCGGCGCGGGTGGCACGTCGCCCGGATGTGCGGGGCGGCGCCGCTGTGCGAGGAGCTGATGCCCACCGCCGACGGGCTGGTGCCCGCGCAGCAGGCGTCGGCGGCCCGCGGGTCGGACACGGGCCGGTTGACCAGCTCGGAGCACCGGGTGGCCGCGCTCGCGGCGTCGGGGCTGACGAACCGGGAGATCGCGGTGAAGCTGTACGTCACGCACAGCACGGTGGAGCAGCACCTGACGCGGGTGTTCCGCAAGCTCGGGATCAAGCAGCGGGAGCAGCTGCCGCCCGCGCTGAGCGCCGACCGGTCGGGGTGACGCGCAGGGGCGCCCCGAGGGGGTGCGGGGCCGCCCCTGCCCGATCTGGATCGTGTTCGGTCGTGCGGAGGGGTGAGTCGACCGCGGCTACGACCACGACAAGCACCGATCGCCTGGCACCGCGGCGTGAAGCGGCTACGCGTCCGCCGGGAACGCCGCGACGACATCCGCGAAGCCCTCCTCGGCCCCACCACCCGCATCACCTGCCACCGACACGCCCAGCGATTCCGCTAGGACCTCTCAGGCCCGCGGCATCGCGGCCAGGGTGGCGGCGACGACGTGCTCGTCGACGTCGCGCACCAGCTCCGCGCCGCGCGGGCCGTCGAGCACGAACGCCAGGCCGCCGGTGGACTTCTTGTCGCGGCGCACGAACCGCAGCAGCTCGTCGTCCGGCACGCCCGGCGGCAGCGCGACCGGCAGCCCGTAGCCCGCGACCACGGCGTGGTGCTCGGCCACCCGGTCCGGGCCGATCCGGCCGAGCGCGCCCGCCAGGCGGCCGGCGAAGACCGTGCCGATCGCGACGCCCTCGCCGTGCCGCACCGCGAAACCGGTGGCGAGCTCCAGGGCGTGGCCGAGGGTGTGGCCGTAGTTGAGGGTGTGCCGCAGGCCGCGGTCGCGCTCGTCGGCGGCCACCACGCGGGCCTTGAGGGCGACGCTCGCCGCCACCTGGTCCAGCAGCGGCAACCGGTCAAGGCCCGGCGCGCCGATGAAGTGGCAGCGGGCGATCTCGCCGAGGCCGTTGCGCAGCTCGCGCTCGGGCAGGGTGGCGAGCAGGTCGAGGTCGCACAGCACGGCGGCGGGCTGCCAGTAGGCGCCGACGAGGTTCTTGCCCTCGGGGAGGTTGACCGCCGTCTTGCCGCCGACGCTCGCGTCGACCTGGGCGAGCAGCGAGGTCGGCACGTGCACGACCGGTGTGCCCCGGTGGTAGAGCGAGGCGGCGAGGCCGACCGCGTCGGTGGTGGTGCCGCCGCCGCAGGAGACGACGACGTCGGCGCGGGTCAGGCCGAACTCGGCGAACCGGCTGCACAGGTGGGCGACGGTGGCGAGGGTCTTGTCGTGCTCGCCGTCGCGGGCCGGGAGGACGAGGGAGGGGACGCCGGGGTCGGGCGTCTGGTCCGGCGGGCGGGCGGTGACCACGACGGCGCGGCGCGCGCCGAGGGCCCGCACGACGTCCGGGAGGGCGGCGCGCACGCCGTGTCCGATGTGGACGGTGTAGGCGCGCTCGCCCAGCTCGACCCGGACCTCGCGGGTGGTGGCGGTGGTGGGCACTGCTTCCTCCTCGGGAGGGCGGGACGGGTGGTGGGGCGGGCGGCGGAGTGAGGGCGCGGGCCCTCAGCCGCAGGCGGCGCCCGTCACGAGCGCGGTGCGCAGGGCGAGCGCCGCCCGCGCCGCCACGGCCGCGCCGACGCCGAGGCGGTTGTGGGTCAGGGTCGCCTGCTCGAACAGCACCGGCAGGGCCGGGCGGCGGCGGTCCGCCGCGGTGCGCAGCTGTTCCAGGTCGCGCCGCCACGCGCCGGCCGAGCCGACCACGCGCCCGCCGGGCGACGGGCCCTGCGCGGCGACGGCGGCCTCGGTGCGCGCGGCCGGGCTGAGCGGTCTGCCCCAGCTCTGCCAGCAGTGGAACAGGAACGCGGGCCTGGCCGGTTCCGGGGCCAGCGCGACCAGTTCGGCCAGGTGGTGCCGCACCGTGGCCTGCGCGCCCGACCCGCCGGGGTCCTCGCCCCACGCCGGGCCCACCGCCGCCGCGACGTCCAGCGCCAGTTCGCTGGAGGCCGTCGCGACCTCGACCAGTGGCTCGACCGGACCGCCCGGCAAGCCCTCGCCCGCCGGGTCGACGCGCAGCTCGCGGGCCGCCGCCTCGGCGCGCAGCACGGCGAGCACCGGACCCCGCGCGGCCTCGGTCGTGCCCAGCCACAGCGCCACCCCCGTCCCGCGCAGGAACGACCAGTGCGCGCCCAGGTCCCGCGCGCGCAGCTCCCGCACGACGGGGGGCAGCACCGCGGCCACCGGGCGGGCGTCGCCACCACCGGCCAGCGACCAGCCGGACCAGGACGGGGCGCCCGCCGCCGGGGGGCCACCGAGGGGCGCTTGCGCGGAACCGGTCCGCGTCATGTCCACCACCTCCGCCTCGGCGGGAACTGGGCCTGCCCGCGCGTCACGTCCGGTCGTCGGCGAGGTGGGCCAGGCACCAGTCGAGCACCTGCGAGGGCTTGCGGACCGCCGCGTCCGGGTTCGCCGCCAGCAGCTCCGCCTCGTCCGTCTCGCCCCACAGCGCGGCCAGCGCCGGGTAGCCCGCGGCGCGGGCGCTGGCCAGGTCGGTCAGGGCGTCGCCCACCATCACCACCCGGTCGGCCGGGACGCCGAGCAGGCCGGTGGCCAGCAGGAGCATGTCCGGCGCGGGCTTGGGGTTCACGACCTCGTCGGAGCCGATGACGTGGTCGAACAGCTCTGCCAGGCCGAGGGTGGTCAGCAGCGACCGGGCGCGCGGGCCGCTCTTGCCGGTGACCACGGCGGTGCCGAAGCCGTGCTGCCGCAGGTCCGCCAGCAGCTCCGGCGCGCCCTCGAACACCTCGACCTCACCCGCGAGCCGGTAGCTCTCGCGGACGAACGGCCCCTCCACCTCCAGCGGCAGGCCCCGGCTCCGGTGGTTGCGCGGGACGCACCGCCCCGGGGGGGGGTGGTACGCCGCGCCCGGCGCGGGCCCGGCCCCGACGACCTCGGCGTAGGCGATCTCGAACGCCTGCCGCATGACGGCGAAGCTGTTGACCAGCACCCCGTCGAGGTCGAACAGCACGGCCCGGTCGTAGGTCGCGCCCGGAACGTGCCGGTGGGGCGCGGGGGATTGGGGGACGCGGGGGCGC
>NZ_JBQGCX010000059.1:0-3701 GCF_052038725.1 Actinosynnema sp. | reverse complement strand
GCGGGCGGGGAGCTGGTGGTCGAGCACGACGGGGCCGGGCTTCCCACCAGGGTGCGCCACTCCGGCGGCTACGAGGTCGCCGTGGACACGGACGGCGGGCGGGTCACGGGGTTGCGGCTCACCTCCGCGGCGCGGGCGGTGGTCCTGACGCGCTACGGGTACGACGAGACCGGGCAGCTGGCCGAGGTGGTCAACTCCTCCGGCCTGCCGCTGCGGTTCACGCACGACGCCGACGGGCGGCTCACCTCGTGGACCGACCGCAACGGCGTCTGGTACCGCTACGTCTACGACGACCGCGGCCGGGCCGTCACCACCATCGGGTCCTCCGGCGCCCTCAACGGCACGTTCCGCTACGAGGACCGCCGCACCACCCACACCGACACCCTCGGCAACTCCACCACCTACGACCTCGACGAGCGCGGTCGGGTGATCCGCGAGACCAACCCGCTCGGGGCGGTCACCAGCCGCGAGTGGGGCGAGCGGGAGCAGCTGCTCGCCGTCACCGACCCGCTCGGGCGCACCACCCGCTACGAGCACGACGACGACGGCAACGTCACCACCGTCACCCGCCCCGACGGCAGCACCCTCACCGCCGCCTACACCACCGGCGGGCGCGACACCCGCGTCACCGACCCGGCGGGCGGGACCTGGCGGCGCGACCACGACGAGCTCGGCAACCTCGTCGCCGAGACCGACCCCCCCGGCGCCACCACCCGCTTCGCCTACGACGAGCGCGGCCACCTCGCCGCCACCACCGACCCGCTCGGCGCGGTCACCCGCTACCGCACCGACGCCGCGGGCCTGATCACCGAGCTGACCGACCCGCTCGGCGCCACCACCCGCTTCGAGCGCGACGCCTTCGGCCGCGTCGTCGCCGAGACCGACCCGCTCGGCGGCACCACCCGCACCACCTGGACCGTCGAGGGGCGGATCGCCTCGCGCACCCGGCCCGGCGGCGGCGTGGAGCGGTGGGCCTACGACGGCGAGGGCAACGTCGTCGAGCACGTCGACGAGCTCGGCCAGGTCACCCGGACCCGCTACACCCACTTCGACCTGCCCGCCGCCCGCACCGCGCCCGACGGCGCCACCACCACCTACGCCTACGACACCGAGCTGCGCCTGACCGAGGTCGTCGGGCCGCACGGGCTGGTGTGGCGGTTCGAGCGCGACGCGGCGGGCGAGGTGTTGCGCGAAACCGCCTTCGACGGGCGCGTCACCCGCTACGCCTACGACGCCGCCGGACGGCTCGCCGCCCGCGTCAACGGGCTCGGCGAGACGATCTCCTACGACCGGGACGTGCACGGCGGCATCGTCGCCAAGCACACCCCGAGCGGCACGTCCGCGTTCGACCGGGACCCGTGCGGGCGCGTGGTGCGCGCGGCCGGGCCCGACGTCGAGGTGCTCTTCGAGCGCGATGCCAGGGGCCGGGTCCTCGCCGAGACCTGCGACGGCCGCACCACCCGCTCCGAGTACGACGCGGCGGGCAGGCGGGTGCGCCGGACCACGGCGGGCGGGGTCGCCACCGGCTGGGACTACGACGCGGCGGGCAACCCGCTGGCGCTGCGCGCGGACGGCGGCACGATCACCTTCCGGCACGACGCGCTCGGCAGGCAGGTGCGCCGCGAGCTGGGGCGCCTGAGCGTGCTGCGGTCCTACTCGCCGGACAGCAGGCTCACCGACCAGCTCGTCACCGCGGGCGGGCCCGTGGACCGGCGCGGGTGGCGCTACCGGCCGGACGGCAACGTCGACGGGGTGCTCGACCCCTCGGGCGGGCGGGCGCTCACCCTGGACCGGCGCGGGCGGGTGCTGTCGGTGCGCGGGCCCGGCTGGGACGAGCGCTACGAGTACGACGCGGTCGGCAACATCACCGACGCCTCGCCCTCGGGGCCGGACGACCCGACCGCCGGTCCGCGCGCGCACGAGGCGAACCGGTTGCGCGCGGCGGGCCGCACCACCTACGACCACGACGCGCAGGGGCGGGTCGTGCGCCGCCGGACCCGCACCCTGTCCGGCTCGGTGCTGGTCTGGACCTTCGGCTGGGACGCGGAGGACCGGCTCACCTCCGCGTCGACCCCCGACGGCGGCACGTGGCGCTACCGCTACGACCCGATGGGCAGGCGCGTGTCCAAGCAGCGCCTCGACGCGCGGGGCCGCACCGTCGAGCGGCTGGACTTCACCTGGGACGGCGCGCTCCTGGCCGAGCACACCGGCGGCGACGGGGCAGGCAGCACCTGGGAGTACGAGCCGGGCACCACCACCCCGGTCGCCCAGCTCGACCGGGCCGGGCTCGACCGGCGGTTCTACGCCGTCGTCGCCGACCTCGTCGGCACACCGACCGAGCTGGTCGACGCGGACGGCGCGGTCGCCTGGCGGCGCACCGCCACCCTGTGGGGCCGCACGCTCGCCCAGTCCGGCCCGGCGACGTGCCCGCTGCGGTTCCCCGGCCAGTACCACGACGGCGAGACCGGCTGGCACTACAACCACCTGCGCCACTACGACCCGGACACCGGCCGCTACGCCTCGCAGGACCCGCTGGGCCTGATCCCGTCGATCAACCCCGGCGCGTACGTGCCCAACCCGATCCGGTTCGTCGACCCGCTGGGGTTGCAGGGCTGCGGGGTCAGCGGGGACGAGGCCAAGCAGCAGGCGCTGGCCGACGCGGGCGTGCCGCCCGGCTCCGAGCCGCTGGAGACCAGGGTGACGCCGTCCACCACGCCGGGCGGCAGGCAGGTCATGCAGGACCACCAGCCGGTGTTCTTCCCGGAGGAGGTCTACCTCAACAACCGGGACGAGCTGATCGTCTTCCAGGACCACTACACCGGCCACCAGTTCGGCGAGGGCGGGGTCGGGGACCAGCCGCCGCACGTGCACGTCCGCCCCTACGACAACCCCCGCAACGGGCAGGTCCCCGGAGCCGAGGAGCATTACTACTATGACCCCAGCCTGGGCCGACCGACTCCTGCCGGCTGACGCCGCGCTCCTGGCCCGCTGCTTCCCCGGCGGGCGCGCCGGGCTCAGCGGGTCGCTGCTGCGCTCGGTGCGCCTGGACCGGGTCGGGCCCGCGTGCTCGCTGCGGCTGGACCTGCCGGGCGACGGGCCGGAGCACACGCAGGCGCACCTGGGGATGCTCGCGGTCGCGGACGTGGAGCTGGCGGGGGGCGCGCTGCCGCAGCGGGTCGACGTGGAGATCACCGACCTTCCGGGGCGCCGGGTCGCGGTCGTGGTCGCGGGCGGGGGGCTGCGGTTGTCGTTGACGTGCGCCGAGGTGCTGCGCTTCGGGCGGGTCAGCGACCACGACACCCCGCCCGGCGCGGTGGACGACGGGCCGCACCGGTTCGTCGGCAGGCTGGACCAGCGGCTGCACCGGGTGGTGCCGGGACCGGAGGACGAGAACTACCATGCCCGCTTCTGACGACTTCCCCGGCGACTTCCCCGGCGACCTCGACGCGCTGCACTGGGACGAGCGCGGTGACGCGGTCACGGCGACCTTCGAGGCCGGGCTGGACGACGCCGGGCGCGCGGCCTGGGGGGCGGAGGCCGGGCACACCAGGGTGCGCTACCACGTGCGCTTCGCCGGGGTGGCCGACCTGCGGGTGGCGGGCTTCGACCACCGGCTCCCGCTGCGGCTCGTGGTGATCGCGGACGGCGGGCGGGTCGGGGTCGAGGTGAGCGGCGCCGGAACGGACGTGCGCTTCACCTCG
>NZ_JBQGCX010000058.1:0-1800 GCF_052038725.1 Actinosynnema sp. | reverse complement strand
GGGCGTGGCCGCGGGTCAGAGCGTGAGCGCCATCCCGATCGAGCCGGGCGCGGTCTCGGTGAAGCCGTGCTTGAGGTAGAGCGGGCGGCCGGGCGCGTCGGCCAGGAGGGTCACGAACGCGCCGGGCGGGGCGGCCTCGCGGATGCGCCGGAGCAGCGCCTCCTTGAGCTCGCCGCCGATGCCCCTGCCCTGGTGGTCGGGCAGCTCGGCCATGTCGACGACGTGGAAGTACCAGCCGCCGTCGCCGAGGACGCGGCCCATGCCGACGGTCCGGCCGTCCGCGTGCGTGACGTGGAAGGAGGCCCAGGCGCCGGGCAGGGCGGCGGCGGCCTGCTCGGGGGTCTTGGGCGACAGGCCGGACTCGGCGCGCAGGCGGAGGTAGTCGGCGACCGACGGCGGGGTCGGGTGGAGCTCGTAGTCCCGGTGCACGCGGTCAGGCTCCCACGGGCGCGGGTCCGCGGATTTCTCGACACGCCCGCCCGGCGGGATCGCGAGCCGGTCGCCGAGTGGCGGAGGACGATTCCGCAGTCCTTCTCCACGAAATGGCGGGCAGCGCGGGAAGAAAGCGCGGAACCGAAATCGGGCACACGCGCGGGAGCCCACCGGCACCACGCCGGACTCGCTGGCCCGGTCACCCACCGCCATCACGCTCAGTCAACGGCGACTTGCCCGACCGGGCACCGACCGGGCACCGCACCCGGACCGAATCCGCCCCAGGAGCGCACGTAGCACGGGTTGATGCCGACCAAGCACAGCTCAACCCCCTCAGCGCAGAGTGGCCCTCGTCACTCCACGCCGGTCACTTTTGGCAACAACACCAGTCCACGCGAGGTGACATCGAGCGCGCTTGACCCGATCACACCCGCCCGTGCAACCGAATGCAGCAGGGATATCTTTTCCGGGCACCCGGTGATTAGCCGGGAGTGGAACCGGCCCCACCCCGAGACGCTTGCCCGCACGTCCGGCAATGGTGAAGATGGAACGGTGGACCGCACCACGAACGCGAGTCGGACTCCGCGCGCACCCGAGATCCAGTCGGCCGTCGAGGACCTCGTGGTGGACCTGCCGGGCCGGGCCGGACGGGCGTTCCTGGTGGACGGACCACCCGGCTGCGGCAAGACGACGGCCCTGGGGCGGCTCGTCGACCGGGTCGCCGACGGGGACCACCTCGTGCTCACCGCCACCTGCACCCCGCCGGAGACGGGACTGCCGTTCGGGGTGCTCGACCAGCTGGTGGCCTCCCCCGGCGTGGCCGGGGTCGACCCGCGCCCGGTCGCCCGCCTCGGCGAGCTGCTCGCCCCGGCCGCGCGCCCGGTGGACGGGGCGGTGCCGCCCCGGCTCCACCACGCGCTGTGCGCGGCGCTGATCGCGCTGTCCGAGGCGGCGCCGCTGGTCATCGCGGTGGACGACGTCCGCCACGGCGACACCGCCTCGCTGCACGTGCTGCTGCAACTGGTGCACCGGCTGGACACCGCGCGGGTGCGGCTGCTGCTCACCGACGACCTGCTGCTGCCGTCGGGCTTCCCGCCGCTGCGCCACGAGCTGCTGCGGCTGCGCGGGCTCGGCCTGGTCCGGGTCGCGCCGCTGCCCACCGCCAGGGTGCGGGAGGAGGCGGTGCGCGCGGTCGGCGCGGACGTCGCCAAGCGGGTCGACTTCGCCGCGCTGACCGGCGGCAACCCGCTGCTGCTGCACGCGCTGGCGGAGGACGTGCTGGAGTCGGGCGAGCCGCGCGAGACCGGCTACGGCAACGCGTTCCTGTCCTGCCTGCACCGCAACGAACCCCTCTTCCCGGACACCGTG
>NZ_JBQGCX010000057.1:0-4872 GCF_052038725.1 Actinosynnema sp. | reverse complement strand
CTCGCGTTCCAGCTGGTCTCGACCGCCGAGAATTCCACCCTCGACTGGCGTGGCGAGTACGGCTACATCGAGGACATCGGCGACGGTCGCGGCTACACGGCGGGCATCATCGGCTTCTGCTCCGGCACCGGCGACATGCTGGAGCTGGTCGAGCACTACACCTCGGTGAAGCCGAACAACGCGCTCGCCGGCTACCTCCCCGCGCAGCGCCGGGTCAACGGCACGCCGGCCCACGAGGGCCACGACCCCGGCGTCCAGCAGGCGTGGCGCACCGCCGCGCAGGACCCGGTGTTCCAGCAGGCGCAGGAGAGCGAGCGGGACCGGGTGTACTTCACCCCCTCCGTCAACCAGGCCAAGTCCGACGGCCTGCGCGCGCTCGGCCAGTTCGCCTACTACGACGCGATCGTCATGCACGGCGGCGGCACCGACCAGGCCAGCTTCGGCACGATCCGCCGCAAGGCCATGGCCCGCGCCAAGACCCCGGCGCAGGGCGGCGACGAGACCGCGTACCTGCACGCGTTCCTGGACGAGCGGGTCGCGGCGATGAAGCTGGAGGAGGCGCACGAGGACACCTCGCGCGTGGACACCGCGCAGCGGGTGTTCCTCAACAACGGCAACCTCGACCTGAACACGCCGCTGGCGTGGAAGGTCTACGGCGACCCGTTCCGGATCGACTAGCCCGGACCGCGTCGACCAGCCCGGACACCGAGGCGCCCGGTCCCCGTCCGCGGGGCCGGGCGCCTCGGCGCGTCACCGCCCCGGATCGGTGCTCACGGTGATCGGCGTCAGGTGCGCCAGCGGGGACGACGTGCCGTCCACGACCCGGTCGAACCGGCGGTCGCCCTTGAGGTGCTTGGCGAAGAACGCCGACAGGTAGGTGACCGCGACCTGGCGCTGCTCCGGCTCGGTCAGCTGCCGGACCGGCCGCTCGTCCGCGACCTGCGCGCACTGGCCCGGTCCCGGCCGGGTGCTCGGGCCGCCTGCCCAGGCCTCGGCCGCGTCGTCGGTGGCCATCACCTGCCCGCTCGACGGCGACCACTCGGTGTTGTACGCGTTGTGGTTCGCCCCCCGCACCTCCCACAACACGATCTGCGCGCTGGTGTGCCCGCGCGCGTTGGCGAAGTGCTGCGGACCGCCGGTCGCGTAGTCGCAGGACCCGGCCAGCGCGCCGAACGGGATGTCGGTGACCCGGTAGTCCAGGTTCTCCGGCGCGTCCTCGTCCGGCGCGTAGTAGGTCACCGACGCCAGCGGCACCACCGCGCGGATCGCCACGCCCTCCGGCATCCGGTCCCGGTTCGCCCGCGCCGCCTGCCACATCACGGCCCGCCCGCCGCGCGAGTGCCCGACCACGCCCACCGAGCCCAGGTCGACGTGACCGGTGAAGCCCAAGCGCCCCAACGGTTCCGCGAGCGGCCCGGTGCCGTCCTCGGCCAGCCGCCGCCACATCCGCAGGTGCTCGTAGCCCACCTCGGCGCGCGCCAGGTCCGCGATCTGCCCCAGCTCCCCGGCGTTCACCCCGCTCACGCCGATCGACACCACCACGAACCCGCGCTCCGCCAGCGCCCGCCCGAGGTAGTCGTAGCCCCGGTGGTTGGGCAGCGCGGGGGTGCCCGGCGCGCACGGCCACCGGCTCAGCGCCACCGACGCGTCCTGCAACCGCCCCTCCAGCCGCTCGACCTCCGCCGGGTCGGTCACCGGGTCCGGGCCGTAGAGCGCGGTGTAGGAGGACTTCCAGGCCGCCTCGGCGTCCCGGTCCGCGCAGCTGTGCCAGAGGCCGTGCTGGATCAGCACCAGCGGCAGCTTCCCGCGCCTGGCGAGGTCGGCGGGGTAGTGCACCCGGCCGACCAGCTCCAGGTCGGCCAGCCGCGCGGGCTCGCCCTCCACGGGCGAGGCGTGGAAGCCGGGCACGTGGAACGCGGCGTCGCCGAGGTCGTAGTCGGCGGTGCGCACCGTGACCGGGTGCGCCAGCGCGGTGGCGGGGGTGAGGGTGACCGCGAGCAGCGCGGCGGCCACCAGCAGTGATCGCTTGACCATGGGTGGGAGTTCTACCGGGCGGTTGTGCGGAACCGGTGAGCGTCGTGCGATGAGCTCGCGCTCCACCGGGGTCAGCGCTCCAGGACGGCCTGCGCCAGCAGGGTCAGCGCCGCCTGCGACGGTGAACCGGGCTCCGCCGTCACCAGCGTCAGCGCCTGCTCCGGCGCGTCCGCGGGCCGCAGGGCCTGCTGCCGCACGGACATCGCGCCCACCAGCGGGTGCCGCATCTCGTGCTCGTCGCTCCCGCAGGCCTTCACCCGGTGCCCCGCCCACAGCGCCGCGAACTCCGCGCTGCCGGTCACCAGCTCGCCGACCAGCGCGCTGAGCAGCCGGTCGTCCGGGTGCCTGCCCGCCGTCGCGCGCAGGTTCCCCACCACCGCCCTGGCCTTGGCCTCCCACCTCGGGTACAGCTCGCGGGTGTGCGCGTCCAGGAACACCAGGCGCGCCATGTTCGGCCGCTCCGCCGGGCGGTCCACCGAGTCGCGGTCCAGGTGCCCGGCGAACAGGGCGTGCCCCAGCGGGTTCCACGCCAGCACGTCCGTGCGCCTGCCCAGCAGCACGGCGGGCACGGCGCCCAGCGCGGCGAGCAGCTCGGTCGCGGACGCGCTCACCCGCTCCACCGGCGGTCGCTTCACCGCGCCCCTGCGGCGGGGCCTGGCGAGCGCGCGCAGGTGCTCGTGCTCGTCCCGGTCCAGCCGCAGCGCGCGGGCGATGCCGTCGACCACCTCGGTCGAGGCGTTCACCGACAGCCCCTGTTCGAGGCGCACGTAGTAGGACGCGCTCACCCCGGCGAGCCCGGCGACCTCCTCCCGCCGCAACCCCGGCACCCGGCGGCGCTCGCCGTAGGTGTCGAGCCCGACGTCGGCGGGGCGCAACCGCGCCCGGCACGCCTGGAGGTACTCCGCGAGCTGACCCGGTCCGTCCACGGGACCAGTGTGCGCCACGGCGGGGCGCGCCAGCCTGCCTGCGCGAGTGGTAGGAAGCGCGCGGGCTGGCCGGGGCGCGGCGACCCGAACCAGCCTGGGGGCGACGACCCGACCCGAGGAGGACCATGACCACCACCCGAGTCCGCGCCGACGACGACCCGACCGGGGAGCTCGACCTCGCCGACTTCGCCTTCACCCGCGCCGCCTGGCTGCCCGCGCCCGTCGAGCGGGTGTACGCGCTGGTCAGCGACGTCTCGCTGATCGACCGCTGGAGCCCGACCGCGTCCGGCGTGCGCTACGACGACGGCGCGGGCCCCGAACCCGGCGCGTGGTTCGGCGGCCACAACCGGCGCGGCGAGCGCGAGTGGGCCAGCCGCTCCCAGGTGCTCGCCGCCTCGCCGCCGGAGGAGTTCTCGTTCGTCGTGGGCGGGGTGGCGGAGGGGGCGGTGCGCTGGCGCTGGACGTTCCGCGCCGACGGCGGCGGCACGATCGCGCGGCAGGAGTGGCGGCTGCTGCGCCCCCACCCCGCGTTCGGCCCGACCCGCCGCGACGAGCCCGCCCTGCGCGCCACCATGGCCGCCAGCGCGGAGACGACGCAGCTGGCTCTGGCCCGGTGGTTGCACGAGCACCCGGAGGGGTGAGCGGGGGCGGGGTGGGTGGCGCCGCGGGGGCGCCGCCCACCCCGCTGGTTCGTTGTTCACGTCGCCGGTTCGCCGCTCACGTCGCTCGCTTGCTGTTCACGCCGCCGGTTCGCCGTTCGCCCCGCAGGTTCGCTGCCCACGCCGCAGGCTCGCCGCTCGCCCCTCGCTCGCCGCTCGCCCCTCGCTCGCCGCTCATTCCGCTGGGCCGCTGGGCCGCCGCCTCGCCGGTTCGCCGCACCCCGGCAGGCGGGCCGTCCCCGCCCCTTCGTCGCCCGGAGCCCTTTCGCCCGTTTTGGCTACACTCGACGTGGTCGGTGCCGTTCGTCGGGGAGAGGTCGTCCGTGGGCCACGCGCGCGCAGAACGCGGTCGCACCGCGACGCCGCGCGCCCGCGAGGTGGCGCCGATGTCGCTCGTCGCCCCGTTCGCCGCGTCCGTCGTCGCGGTCGGCGACCCGCTGCCCGACGTGCACCTGTCGGTCATGTCCGCCGCGCTCGTCCTGCAGTCCGCGCTGTGGCACGGCGCGCTGGGCCGGGTCCGCTCGACGTGGCTGTTCGTCCAGATCGCCGTGATCCTCGGCGGGTTCGCGGGCACGCACGTCGCGTCGACCAACCACGCGCCCGCGATGGTCGCCGACCCGCTGCCGTGGACCGTGCCGATGCTCGACCTCGTGGCCGCCGTCGGGGTGGTCGCGCTGCTCGCCTCCTTCGAGGACTCGCTGGTCACCGGCGGTCTTCGGGCCTGGCGCGCGCTCGCCGACCGGCTGCGGACCTGGCTGGCCGTCCTCGTCCGGGCGGTGCGCTGCCGCGTCGCCGCGGTGGTGGTGCGCCTCGGCGCGCCCGAGGCCCGCGACGTGGTCCGCGAGGTGCTGCTGCGCTCGTGCGCCGCCCGCCGGGGCCCTCCGCTGCCCGCGTAGCGCCCGAGCCCGACCGGGAGTCCCCCGGTGATCCCCAGAACTTCCGCACGGCGTCCCCGTGCGGTTCGAACCCGACGCCCGCGCGGCCCGGTCACGCCCTCGCCGAGGGCGCTGCCGCGGTGCACGCGCGCCGGCGTCGACCCCAGAGAGGAAGACCCGACGTGGGCATCTTCGACATGTTCAACGAGCAGGCGTCCGAGTTCACCCAGGGCGTGTTCGGCCAGGCGAACGAGGCCGTGGGCGGCGTCGCCGACCAGGCGGGGCAGTTCACCGAGCAGGCGGGGCAGTTCGGCGAGCAGGCCACCCAGTGGGGCGGCGAGCAGGTCGGCCAGTTCGGCGAGCAGGCCGGGCAGTTCA
>NZ_JBQGCX010000056.1:0-5117 GCF_052038725.1 Actinosynnema sp. | reverse complement strand
GCCAGAAGGGCGGCTCGCCGCTCGGCTCGCTGCTGGCGAGCCCGACGATGTTCGGCTCGCGGTGAGCGCTGACCACGACTAGCTCAACCACCCGCCCCCTCGGCCCCCGGCGCGACACGCGCGGGGGGCCGAGCCCTTTGTGGAGGCGAGTCCGCCGGGAGCCGCGTGCAGGGGGTGCTCGCCGAGGTGCGTGCGGCGCCAAGCGCGCGCCGAAGGGGCGGTCAGTTCTCCGAGGCCCGGTCGCGCCCGCGCAGCCGGTCCTGCGCGTGCCCGACCAGCGCGTGCACCGGGATCGCGCCGTCGCTGGTCACCCAGCACACCCGCACCCCCGGCCGCACCCGCGCGCCCGACACCCGCACCGCGCGACCGGCCAGCTCGCCGACCCGCGCGGCGACCGCCTCGCCCGTCCCGTTCGGGTGCTCGGCCACCACCGCGAACTCGTCGCCGCCGTACCTGGCCACCGTGTGGTCCGCGCGCAAGCCGGCCCGCAGCCGCGCGCCCAGCACCACCAGCAGCTCGTCGCCCCGGTGGAACCCGTGCGCCCGGTTCACCTCGGCCAGGTGCCGCACGTCCAGCAGCACCAGCGTCGCGAGCGTGCCGTGCGGGCGCGCCCGCACCAGCGCCTGGTCCAGCCGGTCCAGCAGCAGCGCCCGGCCGGGCAGCCCGGTCAGCGGGTCGACCAGGCCCGCGCTGTGCGGCACGTCGGCCTGCACCGGGCGCAGCAGCACCAGCACCCGCTCGTCCAGCGGCCGGTACTCGGCCCACACCCGCGTGCGCGGCAGCACCACCGGCAGCACCAGCGTCGACCGGCTGCGCAGCACCTGCCTGGCCAGCTCGGCCCGCGACGGCAGCGGCGCGCCCGAGTCGTCGCGCGCCTCGCCCGCCGCGCCCAGCTCGGCGGCCACCCGGTTCTCGGCGAGCACCGCGCCCCGCGCGTCCAGGAGCAGCACGCCCACGGGGAGCTGCGCGATCAGCTCGTCCCAGTGACCGATCCGGGTGCGCATCGCAGTCGCCTCCCACCGCGGGCTGCATGGGCCTTCTTGGCAGCCTCCCCGCGCTGAGCGGGCATTTCAACACCTGCGCGACCACCCGGTCCGGTGATCTTTCAGCTGATCTTGCCCAGGGACTCGTCGGGGAGCCCGCCCGCGAGCGCGGCGAGCAGCGCGGCGAACGCGCCCTCGGACACGATCGGCACCCCGTACGCGCGGGCCCGCCTCGCCTTGGTGGACAGGGAGAACGGGTCGGCCGCGACCAGCAGCGCCGTGGCGCGCGTGACGTAACCGGAGTTCACCCGCAGCCCCGCGCCGAGCGCCCGGTCCACCCAGACGTCGCGCGCGTCGTCCATCTGCCCGGTGAACACCACCAGGTCGCCCCGCGCCAACCGCCTTGCCGCCCCCGCGCCACCGACCGCCGCGCCACCGACCGCCGGACCGCAGGCAACCGGAATGCCGGTCGCCGCAACGCCGCTCGCCGGACCACCGGCCGCCGGACCGCCGAGCGCCCCGCCTGCCGGATCCCCGCCTGCCGGGACTTCGCCCGGCCGCGTCCCACCGGCCCGAGTCCCGCCGGACAACGCGACCGGCCGCGTCGCACCGGCCAGCGCGCCCGACCACGGGGCGGCGCCCGTCGAGAGCCCACCCGCCGACAACCCGCCCGACGACGGCCCGTTCGCGGGAACTCCGCCCGCCGGCACCGCTCCCGCCGGTCCGGGGCCCGCCCCGGCCAGCACCCCGCCCGCCAGGTCGGCGGCGCCCCGCCGCACCTCGGGCACGTCCGCGCCCAGCGGCGGCAGGTCCAGCGCGCCCGCGCCGGGGACCTCGGGCAGCCGGGCGAACAGCGCCGCCGCCGCGCGCGCGTCGGCCAGCGCCGAGTGCGCGTCCAGCAGCGGCACCCCGGCGTCGGCGCAGCAGTCCCGCAGCGACCGCCGCCCGCCCGACAGCCGCATCGTGCACAGCCCGTCGAAGTCCGCGTCCACCCCGACCCGGCCGAACTCGGCGGCCAGGAAGCGCGCGTCGAACGCCAGGTTGTGCGCCACCAGCACCCGGCCCGCCAACCGCCGCGCCAGCGCCCCCGCCGCCAGCGCGAACGTCGGCGCGCCCCACACGTCGGCTGCCCTGATCCGGTGCACGTGCTGCGGACCGAGGTCCCGGCCGGGGTTCAGCAGCGTGCACCACTCCCCGGTGACCCGCCGGTCCCGGTCCAGCTGCACGACGGCCACCTCGACCACCCGGTCGGACCGCCGGAACCCGGTCGTCTCCACGTCGACCACCGCGTAACCCACGCCGACGAACCTACCGCCGGTCCGCCCGCCCTCAGGGCACCTCCTGCAGACCGAGCACCGACAGCAGCCGCAGCGCGTCGTGCCCCGGCGAACCGGGCGGGGCGGTGAACAGCACCACGTGCTGGTCCCGCTCCGGAACCACCAGCACGTCGCAGTCCAGCGGGATCGGGCCGAGCCGGGGGTGCGCCACGACCTTCGTCATGCCGTGCAGGCCCGACACCTCGGCCACCCGCCACAGCTCCGCGAACTCGCGGCTGCCCCGCAGCAGCTCCCGCACCAGGTCCTGCACGCCCCGGTCGCGCGGGTAGCGGGCGGCCACCGCCCGCAGGTGCGCCGCCGCGAACCGGCTGAACTCGCCGCCGTCCTCGATCCCGTAGTGCCTGCGCGCCGGGTCCGGGCCCAGGAAGTACCGGCGGATCATGTTGCGCTCCCGAGGGGGTCGCGCCGAGAAGTCCTCCAGCAGCGCCGCCGCCAGCGGGTTCCACACCAGCACGTCGTACTTCGCGTCCAGCACCACCACGGCGGTGTCCGGCAGCCGCTCCACCAGGTCCATAACCCGGTCGGGGACATCACGGGACACGCCCGGTGGTTCCGCGGGCCGCCCGCACAGCGCGTGCAGGTGGTCCCGCTCGGCGTCGGTGAGCCGCAGCGCCCTGCCCAGCGCGACCAGCACGTGCCGCGACGGCCGCGGACCGCGCGCCTGCTCCAGCCGCGTGTAGTACTGGGTCGAGATGTGCGCCAGCCCCGCCACCTCCTCGCGCCGCAGACCGGGGGTGCGGCGCGGTCCGCCCGAAGGCAGTCCCACGGTCCCCGGTGACAGCCGCTCCCGGTGCGACCGCAGGAAGCGGCCCAGCTCAGCCTTGTCCACGCCCCCGAGGATGCCGCCCGCGGCCGTTGCCCGACAGGTACGGGCAGGGCCTGCCTGAGCGCTCCGCGGCGCGGCACGGTGGAGCCATGACCAAGACCGGACTGCTGGCCGACAAGATCGCGCTCGTCACCGGGGCCAGCCGGGGCATCGGCGCCGCCGCCGCCCGCCTGTTCACCGCCGCGGGCGCCACCGTCGTGCTCGCCGCGCGCAGCGAGGACGCGCTCAAGGCCCTCGCCTCGGAACTGCCGGGCGCCTCGTACGTGGTCACCGACCTGGGTGACAAGAAGAGCATCGACCACCTGGTGCGCACGGTCGTCGAGCGGCACGGCAGGCTCGACGCGGCGTTCAACAACGGCGGAACGGCCACCCCGCCGCACCCGCTCGCCGACGTGACCGAGGAGGACCTGGACCGGGTCGTCCAGGTCAACTTCAAGGGCGTGTTCCACGCGGTGGCCGCCGAGGTCAAGGCCATGGCCGCCACCGGCGGCGGGGCGATCGTCAACACCAGCAGCGTCGGCAGCCTGATCGCGAACCCGGCGCTGCCCGCCTACGCGGCGGCCAAGCGGGCGGTGAACAGCCTGACCGAGTCGGCGGCCGTCACCTACGGCGGCGCGGGCATCCGGGTGAACGCCATCGCGCCGGGCCTGACCCGCACCGAGATGGTCGACGACTGGGAGTCGCACGACCCCGGCGTGATCGACCGGATCGTCGCGTCCACCCCGCTCGGCAGGGCCGCCACGCCCGAGGAGGTGGCCGAGGCGGCGGCCTGGCTGCTCAGCGACCGCGCCTCGTACGTGACCGGCGCGGTGCTCCCGGTGACCGGCGGGACCGGCATCTGACCCGGTGGCCCGCGCCCGGCCGGATCAGGGCGCGGGCTCCTCGCCGCTGGCCATCGCGATGGCTTCCTCGACGGTGTCCGCGATCGGGATGATCTCGTCGAAGCGGGCCAGCTCCAGCGCGTCCAGCACGGTCTCGCCGACCCCGGCCAGCGCGAGCGCGCCGCCGTTGGCCCGCACCTTGGCCAGCGCCCCGGCGAGCACGCCGAGCCCGTGGTGGTCCAGCGACTCGACCCGCTCCAGGTCCAGCACGACGAGGAACGCGCCTTCGTCGATCTCCTCGACCACCAGCTCCGTCCAGAGCTTCGGGGAGGTGAACAGGTCGACCACCCCTGAGATCCCGGCGACGAGGAACGAGCCCTCGCCGTGGTCGACGCGGTGCTTGCTCACCTTCAGGCCCATGCGGGCTGCCTCCCCGTCGGTAGCGGGCGCCCGGCCCTCGTGGGCCTCGGCTGGGTGTTGTCCCGTGCGGACGCTGGTCTCGACCTGCCTCGATTCCCCGGCTTCTCCCCCGATGATGTCATCGAAGATCGGTTCCAGCGCTGCGGCGCGGCGGTGGACCGGCGCCGCGGCGGGTGGGGCAGCGCGGTGGCGCGGCCGAAACCGCAGGTGGGGCGCTTCGCGCTCCGTCCGGGCACGGGCGAACCCGGACGGGGTCGGCTCGCGCGCCGGGGACGGCCGACCGCAGACCGGGGGCAGGTGACCGATCGCGCCGACGACCTCACCGCGCTGGTCAGGCTCTCCGCCGGACCGGGCGCGGTCGGCGCGCTGCTCGACTGGCTCGCGCGGCGCGCGGGCGGGGCGGCGGCGCTGCTCGACGTCGGCGGCCGGACCCTCGCGACCCCCGCGCGGTGCCCGAGTCCTTGCTGGCCACAGCCTCAGCCGCCGTGGCCGACCTGCGCCGCGGGGGGACACCCGCCGCCGTGCTCGGCGACGCGATCGACGTGGTCCGCCTCGGCGCGGGCGGTCCTCACCTGGTGGTGGCGGGCGAGCCGGGACACGGCGCCCCGCTCGCCGACGCCGCCCGCGTCCTGGGCCTGGCTCTCCCCACCGGTTCCGGCTGGCCCGCTCGACGCCCTGCTGGCCACCCCGGCCGCAAGCGTCGAGACGGTCCGGGCCTGGCTGCGCGCGG
>NZ_JBQGCX010000055.1:0-4061 GCF_052038725.1 Actinosynnema sp. | reverse complement strand
GCCCGACGGAACCGGCCCCAGGAGTCGACCCGACGGCACCGGCCCGACGGAACCGGCCCCAGGAGCCGACCCGACGGCACCGGCCCGACGACGGAACCGGCGCCAGGAGCGGGCGCTTCCGGAGTGGGCCACTTCCTGGGCGGGCCGCTTCCGGGGCGGGCCGCTTCCTGGGTGGGCCGCTTCCGGGGCGGGCCCGACGGATGATCAAGATCACATCATCGCCCTCCGCCCGCTCATCTCACCCCACTCCAGCCCCACTCCACCCCATCTCGGTGCGCTCGCCCTGTTCAGCGCTCACTGAGACCGCGCAGGTGAAGCCCCGGTCACCCACCGCATCCACAACGTCACCCGCAGGTCAACCCCTCAGCCACCCACTCCACCCGACCGGTTCGCGCCTCACGGGAACCTCACGCGTCCGGGTGGTACAAAGATCGTCCCCAGGGCTCCGGCCCGGCCTCCCCCGCGTCCCGTGCACCTGACGTGGATCACCGGTGTGGCGAAGATCGCAACTACCGGTGAACAGGTGTGCCCGAAGCGTCGCCAGGGCATTCGATCTCCGGATAGGCGCAGGCAGGGGCCTTGTCCTCGGCTCTCGCGCGCCTCCGTGGCGGCGAGGCGCCCGAGCCCCGTGCTGCCCAAAGATCGTCACTCTGCGTATCTATTTTGCGGACATTCGGACGATCAAGCGCGGACGATCGCCCCCGGCAGGTCCGAACGGATGACGCGCCGTCGCAACCCGTCCCTCACCTGGGGGATCAGCACTGCGCAGCAGGTGGCAGCCTGCGGTCGGTCGCCGTCCCGGCTGCTCTGGAGCGGCGCATCGCGTCGCGTGCGCCCAGCGTTACGGCTACTCTCCGTCGTGGCACCGGTTCGGCGGTGCACCGCGCTGACCCATGTGCGGTACAAAGCTCCCAACGTGCTGCCTGGTGCGGTACAACGGGTCTCACTGGCGCCAAACGGGTGCGGTAGCGAACGGGGTTGATCATCGTGAACCTGAAGAAGATCCTCACCTTCGCCGGAGTCGGCTTGCTCTTGTTCTTCCTCATCGCGGAGCCGACCCAGGCGGCCCAGACGGTGACGAACATCCTGAACACGCTCCGGGAAGCGGCTGAGGCGCTCATCACCTTCGTGAAGCAGCTCTTCTGATCCAACCCGGCTCACCGGCTCCACCCCCACCGGCGCGGAGGGTCACAGCATGTTCGCACCACGAGACCCCGACGAGTACCTGCTGTCGACGGAGCGAAGGGTCATCAGGGTCCGCAGGCACTGGTCAGTGCTCCTGGGAGACCTCCTGGAGGCCTTCGCCCTGCTCGCGGGCTGCATGATCATTTCTTCACTGCTGCCCCAGAGCCTCGGCTTCGTCCAGAACATCCTCTGGTACGCGTCGCTCATCGTGGTGCTCAGGCTGGCCTACCTCGTGATCGAGTGGTGGGTGGAGCGCATCGTCGTCACGGACAAGCGGTTCATGCTGACCTCGGGCGTGTTCGACACCAAGGTCGCCATGATGCCGATCTCCAAGGTCACCGACCTCACCTACGAGCGCACCTTCGTCGGACGCATGTTCGGCTTCGGCACGCTCATCGTGGAGTCGGCGGGTCAGATCCAGGCGCTCAACCGCCTGGAGTTCCTGCCCAACCCGGAAGAGGTGTACGACGCCATCTCCGAGCTGACCTTCGGCGACAAGAAGGCGCAGGCCGAGCGCTTCTCCATGATCAAGGCTCAGCGGGCGGCCCGAGGTAAGAAGATGGTCCCCTAGTAGTTCAGACTGGGCGGGTGCGCATCGACCTGCACACCCACTCGACCGAGTCGGACGGCACCGACACACCCGCTGGACTGGTGGCCGCCGCGGCTGACGCAGGCCTGCACGCGATCGCGATCACCGATCACGACACCGCGGCGGGCTGGGCGGAGGCCGCGGCGGCACTGCCCGCCGGGATGCGCCTGGTGCGCGGCGCCGAGCTCTCCTGCGCCTCCGACGACGGCCGGGGCAGGGTGATCACCGTCCACCTGCTCGCCTACCTCTACGACCCCACCTCGCAGGCCCTCGTCGAGGAGCAGCAGCGGCTGCGCCTCGAACGCAGGCAGCGCCTGCGGCTGATGGCCGAGCTGATGCGCGAGGACGGCTTCCCCGTCGACCCCGACGAGATGATGGCGTCCATGCCCGCCGACGCCCCCGCGGGCCGACCCCACCTCGCCATGGCCCTGATCAGGGGCGGCGTGGTCACCAGCGTGGACGAGGCGTTCGCCCGCTACCTCACCTCGGGCCGCTACTACGTCCCCCGCACCGACACCCCCGTCGCCCGCGCGATCCAGATGATCGAGGACGCGGGCGGCGTGACCGTCCTGGCCCACCCCTTCGCGGTCTCGCGCGGCCCGGTCATCAGCGAGGAGGTCCTGGCCTCCCTGGCCGACCAGGGCCTGGCGGGCGTGGAGGTCGACCACCCCGACCACGACCCCGCGACCCGCACCCGCGTTCGCGGCCTGGCCCGCGAACTGGGCCTGCTCACCACCGGTTCCAGCGACTACCACGGCACCAACAAGACCACCCGGATCGGCGCGGAGACGACGGCCCCGGAGGTCCTGGACGAACTGGCCGACCGCGCGACCGGCTGCAAGGTCCTCACCGGCTAGCGGGCGGGCAGCGCACAGCCCGCCCAGGGGTGGTGCGCGCTGTCGGTGGTCCTCGGTAGCGTTGCCCCCGTGCAGGAGCAGCTAGGTCTGGACTTCGGCGCGCCTCCGCGCAAGCTGGTCCGGGTCACCCCCGCCAAGCTCGCCACGTGGGCCGACTGCCCGCGCCGGTTCCGCATGGCCTACGTCGACCGCCCGAGCCCGGCCCGCGGCGGCCCGTGGGCGCACAGCGCCATGGGCGCGGCCGTGCACAACGCGCTCAAAGCCCTGTTCGACCTGCCCCCGGCCCAGCGCTCACCCGACCGGGCGGTGGCGCTGCTCACCCGCGCCTGGAAGTCCGACGGCTTCCGGGACGCCGAGCAGTCCTGGCGCTACCGGGACCGCGCCGCGGGCTGGGTGCGCGACTACGTCGAGGACCTGGACACCACGATCGACCCGATCGGCGTCGAGCGCTGGGTGTCCGCCCCCACCGGCACGATCGTCGCCGAGGGCCGGGTGGACCGGATCGACCTGCGCGGCGACGAGCTGGTGATCGTCGACTACAAGACCGGCAAGCACGCCCTCTCCACCGACGACGCCCGAGGCTCCCAGGCCCTCGCCCTCTACGCCGTCGCCGCCCGCCGCACCCTGCGCAAGCCGTGCGCCAGGGTCGAGCTCCACCACCTGCCGACCGGCTCGGTAGCCGTGTGGGAGCACACCGAGGAGAGCATCGGCAGGCACGTGGCGCGCGCCGAGGAGGCCGCGGACGACATCGTGCTGGCCGAGAGCACCCTGGCCGCGGGCGCGGACCACGACGAGGTCTACCCGCCCAGAACGGGCAGGCAGTGCTCCTGGTGCGACTTCAGGCGCCACTGCCCCGAGGGCCAGGAGGCCGCGCCGACGATCGACCCGTGGGCGCTGCTCGCCCCCTGACCACCCCACCGCCCCGCTGGTGGAACGACGAGCGTGCAACCGACGATGGGGAAACCATGGCGATGAGTGACGCGGCGACGGTCGAGTTCCCCGCGCAATCCGCACGCCCCCACACCCCGCAGCGCCCAGACCCGGCGCCGCTGCGACTGTGGCGAGGCTTCAGCGGCTCCCTGGCAGCAGGCCTGGTCCTGCTCCTGGCGGTAGAGCTATTCGTACAACTCTGGGCCTCAGGCCACTCGGTCCCAGGCCCAGGAACCGCAGTGGTAACCGGCCACGCAATCGCAGCCGCCCTGGCGATAACCGCCCAACTGGCAGCAGACCGCACCAAGTCCTGGACCTCAGCCGCCCTGGCGACAACCGTGGTCCTGGTGACCGCCGTATCCCTCTGGTTCCTCTGGTGGGCCTGACAACACCACAGAAACCAGGACGCCCCACTCCCGCGCCCACTACTCCACGCCGCAGGTTGACCACTTCGCGGGCTAACCGCCTCGCGGGCTGCAGGGCGAGCGAAGCGAGCCCGC
>NZ_JBQGCX010000054.1:0-1780 GCF_052038725.1 Actinosynnema sp. | reverse complement strand
TCCCGCGACAGCTCGGGGTCGATCCGCCCGTAGTTGACCCGCCGGGCAGCCACGATCGGCACCCCGTACAGCGTCACCTTCTCGGTCGCCACGACCGCCCCGCGCTTGGCGTCCCACCTCGGCTCGCTGTACGTGCGCTTGACCAGGTGCTCGGCCAGCCGCTCCGCCCACTCCGGCTCGATCTTCGCGACCGTGCGCCCCCAGAGCCGGGAGGTCTCCACCAGCTCCGCCGCCATGACCCACTGCGGCGGCTGCTTGCTCAGCGCCGAACCGGGGAACACCGCGAACCGCGCCCCCCGCGCCCCCAGGAACTCGGCGAGCTGCCGCCTGCCCTGCTCCTTCTTCCCCTGCTCGCGCTTGGGCACGTCCTTGAGCCCGATGTGCGAGAGCAGCCCGGACAACAGGCTCACGTGGATGTTGCGCGTCTCGCCCGGCTCGGTGTTGACGTGCACCCCGAGCGTCTTGGCGACCTGCCGCAGCTGCGCGTACACGTCCTGCCACTCGCGCACCCGCAGGTAGTTCAGGAACTCGGTGCGGCACATCTTGCGGAACTGGTTCGAGGAGCGCTCCTTCTGCTGCTCCTTCAGGTACTCCCACAGCTTCAGGTACGAGGTGAAGTCCGACCCCGCGTCCTTGAACCGGGCGTGCTGCTCGTCGGCGGCCTGCTGCTTGTCGGCGGGTCGCTCGCGCGGGTCCTGGATGGACAGCGCCGCCGCGATCACCATGACCTCGCGCACGCACCCGTTGCGGTCGGCCTCCACGACCATCCGCGCCAGGCGCGGGTCGATCGGCAGCTGCGCGAGCTTGCGCCCCAGCGGCGTCAGCTCCCGCCCCTGCGTGGGCGCCAGCGCCCCCAGCTCCTGGAGCAGCTGCACGCCGTCGCTGATGTTGCGCGCCTCGGGCGGGTCGATGAACGGGAACCCGGCGATGTCGCCGAGGCCGATCGAGGTCATCTGCAGGATGACCGACGCCAGGTTGGTGCGCAGGATCTCCGGGTCGGTGAACTCCGGCCGCGCCAGGAAGTCGTCCTCGGAGTACAGCCGCACGCAGATGCCCTCGGACACCCGGCCGCACCGCCCCTTGCGCTGGTTGGCCGAGGCCTGAGACACCGGTTCGATGGGCAGGCGCTGCACCTTGAGCCGGTGGCTGTAGCGGGAGACGCGGGCGGTGCCGGGGTCGATCACGTACTTGATGCCGGGCACGGTCAGCGAGGTCTCGGCCACGTTCGTGGCCAGCACGACCCGCCTGCCCCGGTGCGGCTGGAACACCCGGTGCTGCTCGGCGAACGACAGCCGCGCGAACAGCGGCAGCACCTCGGTGTCGCGCAGCTTGAGCGCGTTCAGGGCGTCGGCGGTGTCGCGGATCTCCCGCTCGCCGGACAGGAACACCAGCACGTCGCCGGGCCCCTCGGCCTGGAGCTCGCGCACGGCGTCGCAGATGCCCTGGGTCTGGTCGCGGTCCGGGTCGGCCTCCGGGTCCTCCGGGTCGACCAGCGGCCGGTAGCGCACCTCGACCGGGTAGGTGCGGCCGGAGACCTCGATGACGGGCGCGTCGGAGAAGTGCCGGGAGAAGCGCTGCGGGTCGATGGTCGCGGAGGTGATGACGAGCTTGAGGTCGGGCCGGCGCGGCAGGAGCTGCTTGAGGTAGCCGAGGAGGAAGTCGACGTTGAGGCTGCGCTCGTGGGCCTCGTCGACGATGAGCGTGTCGTAGCGGCGCAGCAGCCGGTCGCGCTGCAGCTCCGCGAGCAGGATCCCGTCGGTCATCACCTTCACGTACGTGC
>NZ_JBQGCX010000053.1:0-5853 GCF_052038725.1 Actinosynnema sp. | reverse complement strand
AGTGGGCCGCGCGACGCGGGTCAGCCCTGGCGAGCACGGCTGCCCGGCGGGGGCGCAGGTCGGCGTTCGGCCACCACCGCTCGAAGTCCTCCAGCGCGGGCAGGGAGGCGGTCACGGCCGCGAAGCGCCGGGCGGTGGGGGCGCTGCCGGGCGATGTGCGGGGCGTGCGCGGTCAGCACCCGCCTGCCGGGCGGGCAGGTCCTCCAGGCCGGACGCGGAGCAGGGGTCCGGGGTGTCGGTCATCCTCCGCAGGCGTTGCGCAGCGACCAGGGCCGCTCGACCGGGTGAAGGGAGGCGACCATCGCGTTCAGAACGGTCGCGCCCGCCCACCGGAACCCCGGCGGGCGGGCGCGGATCACTTCTTCTTCGCCTTCTTCACCTTCGGCGGCGACACCCGGTTCAACGCCAGCCGCTCCGGCAGCGGGCCGCCCTCGTCGAGCCACGACGCCACGTCGTCCACCACGCCGTCGTCCAGCGCGAACCCCAGCCACACCGGCTGCTGGCCGCGCGGCTTCACGACCAGCACGTTCGAGCTCTCGCACGCGTCCAGGCAGTCCGCCGTCCGCACGCTCAGCCGCCCGCCCGACGCCGCCGCCAGCTCGCGCAGCCTGGCCAGCTGGTGCTCGTGGTCGAAGTCCGGGTGCTTCTTGACCGTGCCGCAGCAACAACCCCGGCACACCGTCACGTAGTCCCGCACCTACGCCGTCTCCACGACCGCGCCCGAGCCGTCCGCCCGGAACACCGGGGCCGACGCGCCCAGGTCGCGCACCGCCGCCACCGACGCGGCGTCCAACTCCTCCGCGCCGGTCACCACCGCAGCCGCCTCCAGGCCCTCCGCGCCGCTGGCCACCGCAGCCGCCACGGCCGCCTGCAGCGCCGTCAGCGCCAGCGACGGCAGCGCCACCGTGGTCGCCGCGTAGGTGCGCCCGTCGGTGTCCCGCACCGCCGCCCCCTCGGCCGCGCCCGTGCGGGCACGCGCCGACCTGGCCAACGTCACGATCTTGACGTCCTCCGGACCGAGCTCACTCATCGCCGCCGCTCCCCTCGTCGTCCTCAGCGGACCTGGCCAGCGGGCGCACCAGCACGGTCGTGATGCGCATCCGGCCCCGCTCGTCCTTGCCGCCCTCGGCGCGCATCCGCAGCCCGGCGATCTCGGCCTCGGTGCCCGGCAGCGGGACCCGGCCCAGGCGCTGCGCCAGCAGACCGCCGACCGTCTCCACCTCGTGGTCGTCCAGCTCGGTGCCGAACAGCGAGTCCAGGTCGTCCACGGGCAACCGCGCGCTCACCCGCACCGCCCCGTCCGCCAGGTACTCCACCGGCTGCCGGTCGTCCGTGTCGGACTCGTCGGTGATCTCCCCGACGATCTCCTCCAGGATGTCCTCGATGGTCAGCAGCCCGGCCGTGCCGCCGTACTCGTCCACCACGACCGCCAGGTGGTTGCGCGACAGCTGCATCTCCCGCAGCAGGTCCGCGACCGGCTTGGTGTCCGGGATGAACGCGGGCGAGCGCATCACGTCCGACACGAGCTTGCCGTTCGGCTGCTCGGACAGCGCGATCCGCACCAGGTCCTTCAGGTTCACCACGCCGACGATGTCGTCCACGCTCTCGCCGATCACCGGCACCCGCGTGTACCCGGTGCGCAGCGACAGCGCCAGCGCCTGCCGCACCGACTTGGCCTGCTCGATCCACACGATCTCGGTGCGCGGCACCATCACCTCGCGGGCGATGGTGTCACCCAGCTCGAACACCGAGTGGATCATCTCGCGCTCGCCCTCGTCGACGACGCCGCGCTCCTGCGCCATGTCGACCAGCTCGCGCAGCTCCACCTCGGACGAGAACGGTCCCTCGCGGAAGCCCTTGCCCGGCGTGATCGCGTTGCCGACCAGGATCAGCAGCTTGCTCAGCGGCCCCAGCACCCGGCCGAGCACCCGCACGGGCGCGGCGGCCAGCAGGCGCACCGCGTACGGGGGCTGGCGGCCCCGGGTGCGCGGGCCGACGCCGACCAGCACGTACGACACGACCAGCATCGACGCGCCCGCCGTCAGCACCGCCGCCCAGCCCACCGGCACCAGCCGGAAGCTGACCACGGTCACCAGGACCGTCGCGGCCAGCTCGCAGCCCAGGCGCAGCAGCAGGAGCAGGTTCACGTGCCTGGGCCGGTCGCCCAGCACCATCATCAGCTGCTTGGCGCCCGGCCTGCCCTGCCGCAGCAGCGCCTCCACGCGGGCCCGCGACACCGTGCCCAGCGCCGCGTCGACCCCCGCGAACGCGCCCGCGGCCAGGATGAGCAGGACCGCCAGCACCAGCAGCCCGGTGGAACCGGCTATCACCACGGCCGCCTCAGGCGCTCGGCTCGGCGGGACGCTCGGGAGCGTCGTCCTCCAGCCCCGCCGCGCCCAGCAGCTTGGAGTCCGCCGCGCGCTGGGCCGTCTTCCGCTCGGCCTCCGCGATCGAACCCCGGTAGTCGCCCAGGATGCGGTTCTGGAGCGTGAACATCTCGCGCTCCTCGGCGGGCTCGGCGTGGTCGTAGCCCAGCAGGTGCAGCACGCCGTGCACGGTCAGCAGGTGCAGCTCGTCCATCAGGCTGTGCCCGGCCTTGGCGGCCTGGTCCTCGGCGAACGCGGGGCACAGCACGATGTCGCCCAGCAGCGCGGGCCCGAGCCCGGCCGCGTCGGGGCGGCGGGCCGAGTCCAGCTCGTCCATGGGGAAGGCCATCACGTCGGTCGGACCGGGCAGGTCCATCCAGCGCTGGTGCAGGTCGGCCATCACGTCCAGCTCGACCAGCAGCACGGACAGCTCCGCCAGCGGGCTGACCCCCATGCGGTCCAGCGCGAACCGGGCGGCGGCGACGATGGAAGCCTCGTCGACCTGCGCGCCCGACTCGTTAGCGATCTCGATGCTCACGGCGCCTATCGTCCCCGCCGCTCGCCCCGAGCCCGCGCACCGGGTCCCCGGTGGTGGCCGTCGGCCTGCTCGTCCTGCTCGACCTGCCACTTCTCGTAGGCGTCGACGATGTCGGCGACCAGCTTGTGCCGGACCACGTCACCGCTGGTCAGCACGGAGAAGTGCACGTCCTCGACCCCGTCCAGGATGTCCCGCACCACCCGCAGCCCGCTGCGCTGCCCACCGGGCAGGTCGACCTGGGTGGTGTCGCCGGTGACGACGACCTTCGACCCGAAGCCGAGGCGGGTGAGGAACATCTTCATCTGCTCGGGCGTGGTGTTCTGGGCCTCGTCGAGGATGATGAAGGCGTCGTTCAGGGTCCTACCACGCATGAAAGCCAGCGGCGCGACCTCGATCGTGCCCGCCTGCATCAGGCGCGGGATGGAGTCCGGTTCGACCATGTCGTGCAGCGCGTCGTACAGCGGGCGCAGGTACGGGTCGATCTTGTCGTACAGGGTGCCCGGCAGGTAGCCCAGCCGCTCGCCCGCCTCGACGGCCGGCCTGGTCAGGATGATCCGGGTGACCTGCTTGGCCTGGAGGGCCTGCACGGCCTTCGCCATCGCCAGGTAGGTCTTGCCGGTGCCCGCCGGGCCGAGGCCGAACACGATCGTGTTCTTGTCGATGGCGTCGACGTAGTGCTTCTGGTTGAGCGTCTTCGGGCGGATGGTGCGACCGCGCCGGGAGATGATGTCCAGGCTCAGCACCTCGGCCGGGGACTCGCTGGTGCCCGCCGACAGCATCGCGACCGTGCGGCGCACGGCGTCGGAGCCGAGCTGCTGGCCGCGGCTGGCGAGGGTGACGAGTTCGGTGAACACCCGCTCGGCGAACGCCACGTCCGCGGGCTCCCCGGTCAGGGTGATCTCGTTGCCCCGGACGTGGACGTCCGCGTCGAGCAGCTCCTCCGCGGCGCGGAGGTTCTCGTCGCGTGATCCGAGGAGTGCGAGCACCGCGCCGTCCGGCACGGAGAACTTGGAGCGAGCTTGCGCCTGCGGCGTGCTGTCAGCGGTGTCGGCCACGTGGCCTCGGGCCTGCTTCCTGCGCTTTCGCGTCGAATCCGTCGGATCGGGTCACCCCCGATGCTAGCCGCCCGGAGCGCTCGGGTGCACCGGAGTAACGGGCCGCGACGGGCCGGGGGTCTACTGGGGACCGTGGAAGAGCTGCGCTTTCTGACCCCCGACGACGTCCCCGCCTGCCTCGCCCTGGCCACCGGCCGAGGGTGGTCCCACGAGGAGCGCAAGTGGCGGTTCCTGCTGGCCACCGGCACCGGGCTCGGGCTGTTCGACGGCTCCGCGCTGGTCGGCACGACCGTGCTGACCCGCTACGGCGACGCGCACGCGGCGCTGAGCATGGTGCTGGTCGCCGAGGGCAGGCAGGGCCGGGGGCTGGGCCGCCGGTTGGTGGAGGCCGCGCTGGAGCGCGCGGACGCGCCGGTGGTGTCGCTGCACGCCACGGAGCAGGGCCTGCCGCTGTACGAGAGGCTCGGGTTCGTGGTGGCCGGGCCGGAGCTGGTCACGCACTTCGGGGTGTTCGCCGGGCCGCCGTCGGGCGCCACGTCGCCGCTGGTCGACCCGGCCGCGCTGGTGGCGCTGGACGCCGAGGTGTTCGGCGCGGACCGGTCGGCGCTGTGGGCGGCCTACCGGGGGTTCGCCGAGCGGGTGGTGGTGTCGGCGTCCGGGTTCGCGGCCTGCTGGGCGGACCCGAGCCCGCTGGTGGTGGGCCCGGTGGTGGCCGAGGACGCGGCCGGGGCGCGGGCGCTGGTCGCGGACCTGGTGTCCGGGCGAAACGCGCGGGTGGACACCGCCGACCCCGCGCTGCGCGCCTGGCTGCTGGAGAACGGGATGCGCGAGGGCTACCGGGTGGCGCCGATGGTGCTGGGCGCCACCCGGCCGCCGGGCCGCCGGGAGCGGCTGTTCGCGCCGATCATGCAGGCGCTGGGGTGAGGCCGCGGGCGGTCAGGCCAGCGCGCCGAGCGGCTTGCCGCCGAGCAGGTGCAGGTGGGCGTGGAAGACGGTCTGCCCCGCGTCCGCACCGGTGTTGAACAGCAGCCGGTAGCCGGACTCGCCGACGCCCTCGGCCTCCGCGACCTGCCCCGCGGCCAGGAACAGCTCGTCGAGCGCGCCGGGGGCGGCCTTGGCCAGGGCGACGGCGTCGGTGTCGTGCCGCTTGGCGACGAGCACGACGTGCACGGGGGCCTGCGGCGCGATGTCGCGGAACGCGATGACGGTGTCGGTCTGGTGCACGACGGTGGCGGGGATGGCGCCGTCGGCGATCTTGCAGAACAGGCAGTCGTCCATGCCGGGAGGCTAGTGGACCAGGCCCAGCGCGGCGGTGCGGCAGGCCTCCCAGGCGGGGGTGCCGACGGTGATCAGGTCCAGGTGCCCGGCGCCGGGGATCGTGATCAGCCGCGCGCCGGTGGCCTGCGCGAACGCCTCGCTCTGGGCGAGCGGCACGTCCTCGTCGCGGTCGCCGTGCACGAGCACGACGGGCTTGCCGACCGGGGGCGCGGCGGCGGGCGAGGCGTCGGCGTAGCGCTCGGGGGCCTGGTCGGGGGTCGCGCCGAGCAGTTCGGCGGCGCGGCGGGTGATCCGCGGGTGCTGGAGCTGGTCCAGGACGCCCGCCGGCGCGACCGCGCCGACGACCCTGGGGTGCCGGGCGGCGGCCCACACGGCGAGGTGGCCGCCCGCCGAGTGGCCGAGGGTGACCACGGGGCCGAGCGCCGGGTCGAGCGCGTCGATGGCGGCCAGGACGTCGTCACCGGATTGCGGCCACCCGCCCGCGCCACCGACCCGGCGGTACTCGACGTTCCACGCGGTGACGCCGTGCGCGGCGAGGTCGGCGGCCAGGGGGCGGCCGAGGGAGAGCGTGTAGCGCTGGTGCCAGAACCCGCCGTGGATCACCACGACGACCGGG
>NZ_JBQGCX010000052.1:0-3536 GCF_052038725.1 Actinosynnema sp. | reverse complement strand
TTTCGCGCCTCGCACCCCGCGTTCAACACCCCGCGTTCAGCACCCCGTGTTCAGCCCCCTGTGTTCAGCACCCCTGCGCCTCGTCCCTCGCCCATCCCGCCGCGCCTGACGCCACTCGCGTTCCCCGCGTCGTCGCACCGGGCACGCCGGCCACGTCCGGCCGGCCAGGCGCGCCTGCCCCGTCGAGCGCTGTCGCTTTCGCCGGTTTTCCGGGGTTTCCGCACGTCCGGGCGTTTCCGCGCTCGCGCTCGGTCACCCTCAGGAACCCTGTGCACCCGCCGTAGCCCTCGGTGGCAGATCACACCCGTCCGATTTGCCAGAGGCCCCTCCCCGGTCGCACTATTTGAACTGACCGGTCAGTTTAAATAGGAGGTCCCGGTGCGGATCAACGCCCGGCGCGTCGGCGTCACCGGCGCCCACGGCCCACTGCTGCGCCCCACCAGCCTCGCCATCACCCCCGGCGAGCCGCTGCTGGTGGCGGGCGACCCCGGTGACGGGCACACCGCGTTCGCGCTGGTCGTCTCCGGTCGGATGAAGCCGAGCACCGGCGAGGTCGACGTGCCCGCCCGCGAGCTGCGCGCCAGGGTCGCCCTGGTCGACTCGCCCGACGTGACCGCGCCCGAGCCCGCGCTGTCGCTGGCCGCCGTGGTCGGCGAGGAGCTCGCGGTCAACCGCAGGCCCAGCGGGCGCAAGGCCGTGCACGACTGGCTCGCCGCCCAGCACGCCGACCACTGGGCCGCCGCCCGCTTCGAGAACGTCCCCGCCGCCGTGCGCTGCGCCCTGCTGCTGGAGCTGGCCGCCGAGCGCCCCGGCGTGGACACCCTCGTCCTGGACTCCCCCGACCGGCACCACCCCGACCCGGCCGCCTGGTGGGCGTTGGCGCGCGAGCGCGCGACCCCGGAGCGGTCCGTCGTAGTGCTGTGCACGACCGCCTCCGCCGCGCTGCTGGGCGTGCCCGCCGCGCGCCTGGGCGCCGACAACTCCCCCCAGACCCAGTCGGAGAACGAGCTGTGACCTCCCTGCGCATGGCGCTGAACGAGCTGCGCCGCGTCACCTCGGGCAGGCTGCCCAGGCTAGCCGTGGTGGCGCTCGCCCTGGTGCCGCTGCTGTACGCGTCGATGTACCTGTACGCCAACAAGGACCCGTACTCGCACCTGGACAACCTGCCCGCCGCGCTGGTCGTCGCCGACCGGGGCTCCGACGACGGCTCCGGCGCCACCGAGAACGCCGGGCGCGAGGTCGCCGACGAGCTGCTGCGCGGCCACAGGTTCGACTGGCGCGAGGTGGGCGAGGACGACGCCGAGCGGGGCGTGCGCGACGGCGAGTACGCGTTCGCGCTGACCCTGCCCGAGGACTTCTCGCAGGCGCTGACCTCGTCCGGCCGGTTCACCCCGCGCCAGGGCGTGCTCGTGCTCACCACCAACGACGCCAACAACTACCTGGGCAGCACGATCGCGAACCAGGTGGTGTCCGAGGTGCGCCGCTCGGTGTCGGCGAAGGTCGGCACGCAGGCCGCCGACCGGTTCCTGCTGGGCTTCTCGACCGTGCGGGAGAAGACCGAGCAGGCCGCGAGGGGCGCGACCGAGCTGGCCGACGGGCAGCGGACCGCGCTGGACGGCGCGCAGAAGCTCGCCGACGGCACCGGGACCCTGGCCAGCGGCGCGGCCGAGCTGGCGAGCGGCACCGGGCAGCTGCGCAGCAGCACCTCCGACCTGCCGCGCTCGGCGCAGCAGCTCGCGGACGGGGCCAAGCAGGTCTCGGACGGCACGGAGCAGGCCGCGAAGACCGCCGAGCAGGACGCCGCCGAGGCCCGGACCCTCGTCGCGGACCTCGGCAAGGCCGACGCCGACCTGGTGGCGCGGCTGCGCGAGCGTGGGTTCACCGACGAGCAGGTGCAGCAGGTGGAGACCGTGCTCGGGACCGTGCGCACACCCGTGAACGACGCGAACACCAAGGTCCAGGACACCGCCGGTCAGCTGCGGACCCTGGCGAACGGCGCGAAGAAGGTCTCCGACGGGGCCGCGAAGCTCGCCTCCAGCACGCCCGCGCTGACCGGCGCGATCGGCAAGCTGGACGACGGCGCGAAGCAGCTCTCCGGCGGCGCGGGCCAGGTCCGGGACGGCGCCGGGTCGCTGCGCGAGGGCGAGCAGAAGCTCGTGGACGGGACCGAGCAGCTCAGGTCCGGGCTGACCGAGGGCGCCGAGCAGATCCCGCACCCCGACGACCCGACGCGCGAGTCCACGGCGGGCACCATCGGCGACCCGGTGACCGTGCGCGGGGTCAGCCAGACCACGGCGGGCAGCTACGGCGCGGGCCTCGCCCCGTTCTTCCTGAGCCTGGCCACCTGGATCGGCGCGTTCGTGCTGTTCCTGCTGCTGCGCCCACTGTCGCGGCGCGGGCTGGCGTCCGGGCAGGCGGCGGTGCGGGTGGCGCTCGGCGGGTGGCTGCCGGGGGCGCTGCTGGGCGTGGCGCAGGTCGTGGTCATGTACTCGGTGGTGACGCTGGTCGTCGACATCCGGCCCAGCCACCCGGTGGGGGCGCTGCTGTTCCTGTTCCTGGCGTCGGCGACGTTCGTGGCCGTGCTGCACGCGCTCAACGCGCTGCTCGGCGCGGTCGGCAAGTTCCTGGGGCTGGTCATGCTGATCCTGCAGCTGGTCAGCGCGGGCGGCACGTTCCCGTGGCAGACCATCCCCGAGCCGCTGTACCCGCTGCACCACGGGCTGCCGATGAGCTACGCCGTCGACGGGCTGCGGCACCTGATGTACGGCGGCGAGCTGGGACCGGTGTGGTCGGACGCGACCGTGCTGGGCTGCTACCTGGTCGGGGCGCTTGCCCTGTCGACGCTGGCCGCGTACAAGCAGCGGGTGTGGACGCCCTCTCGCCTCAAGCCGGAACTCGTGCTGTGACCGCCGCCGCCTCGCCGGGCAGGCCGCAGGCCACCCGACCCCGCCGCACGGCGGCGACCAAGCAGAAGCTGTTCGACGCGGCGCTGCGGCTGGTCGGGGAGCGCGGCGCGGCGGGCGTCACGGTGGACGAGATCGCCGCGGGGGCCGGGGTCGCCAAGGGCACCGTGTACTACAACTTCGGCAGCAAGGACGCGCTGGTGGACGCCATGCTGCGGCACGGCGTCGACCTGCTGGCGGAGCGGCTGCGGGTCTCGGAGGACGCCGAGCCGCCGGAGGCCGTGGCCGCGCTGGTCGAGGGGATGCTGGGGTTCTTCGGCGAGTACCCGGCGTTCGCGCAGCTGCTGGTGAGCGAGCTGTGGCGCACGCCGGGGCAGTGGCACGGGACGCTCAGCCTGCTGCGGGACGACATCGTGTCGATCGTGCGGGCGCAGGTGCAGCGGCTGGCCGACCTGGGTCGGCTGCCCGACGGGGTGCAGGTGGGCACGGCGTCGGCGGCGCTGTTCGGCACGCTGCTGGTGGTGGCGCTGGACTGGCAGGTGTTCCAGCCGGAGCGGGAGCTGGCCGAGGTCAGGGACTCGGTGCTCGCGCTGGTGCGCGGGCTGACCTGAGACGGGGCCCCGCGACCGGGTC
>NZ_JBQGCX010000051.1:0-2853 GCF_052038725.1 Actinosynnema sp. | reverse complement strand
CCGGTACGGGGCGCGGGCGCTGCACCGGATCCTGGCCGCGCGGCACCACGACCGGCCGTGGCCGTCGGCGGAGCTGGCGGCGACGCCGGAGGCGATCAGCGACGCGCTGGTGGCGCGGGTGAACCGCTCCTCCGCGCTGTGGCAGCAGTTCGGGGTGCTGGGCGACGTGGTGACGGTGTCCGGCGACCAGGCCCGGTACGAGGAGGAGGTGCCGACCGCGCACGTCGCCGACGGCGGCCTCGGGCCCGCGCCGCACCGGTTCGTGATCACCCTGGAGTACGGGCCGAACCACGACACCGTGGACCCGTTCGACATCACCGTGCCGCGCGTGCTGGAGAACGACGTGGAGCACGCGCAGGACGCCAGCTACCTGCACCCGGTGGTGCGGCACTACCGGGACGGCGAGCCCGCCGGGGTGCACCACCTGGCGGAGAACCTGGAGAACCAGTGGAACCTGCCGCAGGTGCACCAGCAGCCGCTGGCGGTGTTCGTGAAGGAGTGCCTGGCCGATGGGTGAGCCGTTCCCCGGCGCGGTGCTGGACGTGCTGGGGCGGGCGGGCGACCGGGTCGTGCTGGAGCACGGCTCGCGCTCGGTGGGCGCGGCGGAGCTGCTGGACCTCGTCGCGCGGGTGGCGGCCGGGTTGCGGCGGCGCGGGATCGGGCCCGGCGACGGGGTCGCGCTGCTGCTGGGCGTGACCCCGGAGGCGTTCGCCGCGATCCTGGCCGCGCACGTGGTGGGCGCGCGGGTGGTCGGGGTGCGGCCGGGCCTGCCGGAGGCGCACGTGCGGCGGCTGCTGGACCTGGACGTCGCGGCCGTGGTGGTGGACTCGCCCGCGCGCCGGGGGGTTCAGCTCGCGGAGCTGTGCGCGGCGGAGCCGGAGGCGGGGCCGCCGCGGCTGGGCGGGCGGCCGGACGACGTGGCCAGGTTGATCCACACCAGCGGCAGCACCGGGGCGCCGAAGGCGGTGGCGCAGTCGTACCGGGCGATGGCGGCGGCGTGGACGGCGGTCCCGTCGCGGTGGCCGCCCGCGATCGCGGAGCTGGCGTCCCGGCTGGAGCGGTACCTGGTGTTCGGGACGCTGGCCAGCCAGGTGATGTTCGAGTACGCGGTCCTGTCGATCACGGCGGGCGGGGTCGTGGTGGTCGCGGAGGACCCGTCGCTGCCCGGCGCGATCACCCGGCACCGGGCGAGCGCGAGCGTGATCACCGTGCCGCGCCTGGCGAAGCTCGTCGCCGCGCACCGCGCCTCGCCCGCCGACCTGTCGGCGTTGCGGGCGCTGCTGGTGTCCGGGTCGCCGCTGAGCGCGTCCCGGCACCGGGAGGCGCTGGAGGTGCTGGGACCGGTGGTGTTCCACGGTTACGGGCAGACCGAGACCAGCACGATCGCCATGGCGACCCCGGACGACCCGCCGGGGTCGGTGGGCAGGCCGCTGGTGCCGCTGGAGGTCCGGGACGAGCGCGGCCGGGTCGTGCCGCGCGGGGCGAGCGGTGAGCTGTTCGTGCGCTCCCCCGCGCAGGCGGGCGGTTACTGGGGTGACGCGTCGGAGTCGGCGGAGGTGTTCGTGGACGGGTGGGTGCGCACCCGCGACCTCGGGCACCTGGACCAGGACGGCGTGCTGTGGCTGACCGGGCGCAGCCGCGACGTGGTGATCGTGAACGCGAACCTGCACCACGTGGGCCCGATCGAGCGGGTGATCGCCGAGCACCCGGACGTCGCCGAGGCGTACGTGGTGGCCGTGCCGGACGAGGAGACCGGGGAGGCGGTGCACGCGTTCGTGGTGCCGTCCGGGGAGCACGAGCCCGATCCGGCGCAGCTGCGGGAGCTGGTGATCGGCAGGCTCGGGCCCGCGTGCGCGCCGACGCGGGTGACGCTGATCCGGGAGCCGCCGCTGGCCCCGAGCGGGAAGCCGGACAAGCGGTTGTTGTCGCCGCCGTGACGGGTCACTCCCGCACGAGGCAGAACGGGTGCCCGGCGGGATCAGCGTAGACGCGCCAGCCCCGCTCCGGTTCACCCCGGTCGAGCAGGACCGCGCCGTGGCGGAGCACCTCGGCCTCCTCGGCGTCCAGGTCGGTGACGGCGAGGTCGAGGTGCGCCTGCTGCGGGTGGGCGCCGTCGGGCCAGGTCGGCGGCCGGTGGTCGGGGACGCGCTGGAAGCACAGCACGTCCCCGGACGGCAGGTGCGCGGTGGCCCAGTCGTCGTCCAGGCTCCAGCGCGGATCGGGCCGGTCGACCTCGCCGTCGAGGACGGCCGCGTAGAAGCGCGCGAGCGCCTGGGCGTCCGGGCAGTCGATGACCAGGCACTGCAAGCGCGGCGTCATGCCGTTCCCCCTTCTCCCACCGGGACTCTAGTCGCGCGTGAGCTGCGGGACGGCGGCTCCGGGCTGGGCAGTGGTTCCGGGCTGGGCACTGGTTCGGACAGGGCGGCGAGCAGCTCCCTGATCCGGGTGGTGGCGGCGGCGCGGGGCGCGCTGTCCGGGGCCAGCCCGGCCAGTTCCGCCTCCAGGGCGGCGATCCGGCCCAGCAGGTCGGTGACGCGCGGCGGCCGGGGGCGGGGCGTGGTGCGGACGGCCAGCAGCACCGGCTCGTCCACGGCGTGCGCGGCGTCGAACAGCCGCACGCCCTGCTCCTCGGTCAGCGGGGCCACGTCGTCGCCGTCCAGGCGTTCCACGTGCGGCAGGCGCCCGCCCTCCCACGGTCCCCAGGCCAGCGAGCGGGCCGGGAGGCCCTGGGCGGGGCGGGCCCTGGCCAGGCCGTCGAGTAACGCGTCGGCCGCCGCGCGCACCGCCTGCCCGGCGCTGCCCAGCGACCCGGTCGCCGACGAGCACAGCGCGAACAACGCGAGGTCGTGCCCG
>NZ_JBQGCX010000050.1:0-2496 GCF_052038725.1 Actinosynnema sp. | reverse complement strand
ACCCCGGTGCGGATCGCGATGCCGCCGTCGATCTCGGTGACCAGGCCGTTCGCCGAGAAGTCGGGATCGGCCGCGCCGGGGAGCGGGTGCTCGGCGAGGGACTCGGCGAGGTCGGCGACCGCGTCGGCGGCTCCCCGGTGGGCCGCTTCGAGGGAGATGAAGCCCTCGTACGCCCTGCCCCTGCCCGACACCACCAGGACACCGAACGCGGCCGGGGGCTGCGGGACCTCGGGAACGGGTCGGGGTCGCGGGGCGGGCCGGGTCGCAGGCGGCCCGCGGCGGCGGCAGGTCCGGTCGGGATCAGGGGGCGCAGTCCGGCGACGTCGGCGGCGATGGCGGTGGCTAAGGCGTCGATCTCACCCATGTGGCCATCTTGCACTACGCACCGTCACCGCTTGGTTCACCCTGGACAGCGAGACTTCGCACTGATGGTCAATTGCCCTGCGCTCCCGCGTGGTCCAGTTTGGCGGGCATGGCGAGTGATCTGCAGAAGCGGAAGATGTCCGCGGTCTTCGGCGCGATGGACGCCAACGGGGACGGCAAGCTGGAGAAGGCCGACTTCGACGCGCTGACCAAGCGGTGGCTCGCGGTCAGCCGGGACGCCGACGCCGAGGTGCTGCGCTCGACCATGGACCGGTGGTGGACCGTGCTGCGCGAGGCGTCGGACCACAACGACGACGACGAGGTCACCCTGGACGAGGTGATCACGGCGGCGGGCGACCAGATGCTGATGCTGGACCTGGTCGTGTCGACCGCCGAGGCGATGTTCGCGGCCGTGGACCTGGACGGCAGCGGGTCCGTCACCGCGCAGGAGTACGCGACGATGATCCACGCCTGGACCGGGAACGACGCGTCGACCGACGAGGTGTTCGCGCTGCTCGACCTCGACGGGAACGGGGAGCTGTCCAAGTCGGAGTTCGCCCGGCACTGGGTGGAGTTCTGGGCGGGCGACGACCCGGACGCGCCCGCGAACAACGTGTTCGGGCTGATCTGACGCAACCGGGGGCGGGCGCGCGCGGGGTCAGCGGACCCGCGTGCGCCCGCCCTTGCGGTAGGCGCTGACGGCGGGCGAGTCGACCCAGAAGCGCCAGGGGACGTCCACCGCGACGGCCACGCCCACGCGCGGTCCGGTGCGGACGGTCTCCGCGGGCTCGCCCGCGTAGAGCCGCACGGTGGAGTCGGCCGAGGTGAGGTCGACGCCGTTGTGGGCGCGGTCGAGCCCGAGCACGCCGGTGAGCCGGGCGGGGCCCTTGGCCAGCTCGGCGTCGGTGCGGGCGGCGGGCCTGCGGGCGCGGGCCAGCTCGATCCCGGACACCACCTCGCCCGCCCGGATCAGCACCGCCCCCGGCACGCCGTCGGTGAGCGAGACGACGTTGCAGCAGAAGTGCATCCCGTACACGAAGTACACGTACAGGTGACCGGCCGGGCCGAACATGACGTCGTTGCGCGGGGTGCGCCCCCGGTAGCAGTGCGACGCGGGGTCGTCGCCGCCCCGGTACGCCTCGACCTCGACGATCCGCACGCCGACGGTTCCCTCGTCCGTGGTGCTCTCCAGGACCGCGCCGAGCAGGAGCTTGGCGGCGTCGACCGGGTCGACCGCCAGCTCCTGCTCGGTCAGCTGCCTGCGCGCGGGGTCAGCGTGAGCGGGCAACGGAGACCTTGTCCCGCAGTCGCCCCAGCTGCTCGGCGACCCGGACGGGCGCGGTGCCGCCGTGGGCGTCGCGCGAGGCGATGGAGCCCTCGACGGTCAGCACCGAGCGCACCTCGGGGGTGAGGTGGGGGGAGATGGCGGCGAACTCGTCGTCGGTCAGCTCGTCCAGCCCGACGCCCCGGTTCTCGGCGGCGCGCACGCACTCCCCCGCCGCCTCGTGGGCGATCCGGAACGGCACGCCCTCGCGGACCAGCCATTCGGCGATGTCGGTGGCCAGGGTGAACCCGGCGGGCGCCAGCTCGGCCATGCGGTCGGTGTCGAAGCGCAGGGTGGCGATCATGCCGGTGAGGGCGGGGAGCAGCAGCTCCAGCTGCTCGACCGAGTCGAACAGAGGCTCCTTGTCCTCCTGCAGGTCCCGGTTGTAGGCCAGCGGCTGGGCCTTGAGGGTGGCGAGCAGGCCGGTGAGGTTGCCGATGAGCCTGCCGGACTTGCCCCTGGTCAGCTCGGCCACGTCGGGGTTCTTCTTCTGCGGCATGATCGAGCTGCCGGTGGACCAGGCGTCGTCGAGCACGGCGAAGCGGAACTCGGCGGTGGTCCAGATGATGACCTCCTCCGCGATGCGGGAGAGGTTGACGCCGATCATGGCGGCCACGAAGGCGAACTCGGCGACCACGTCGCGGCTCGCGGTGCCGTCGATCGAGTTCTCGGCCGCGTGCGCGAACCCGAGGTCGTGGGCGACGGATGCCGCGTCGAGCCCCAGCGTCGACCCGGCGAGCGCTCCGCCTCCGTAGGGCGACACGTCGGCGCGCTTCAGCCAGTCGATGAGGCGCTCGAGGTCGCGCGAG
>NZ_JBQGCX010000049.1:0-8590 GCF_052038725.1 Actinosynnema sp. | reverse complement strand
GCTACGAGTCGGGCCAGCAGGTCAAGCTGGCCCCCGGCACCGAGCTGGACCGCTTCGGCACCCCGGAGGGCCGCGTCCTGTCCCGGTCGGGCACCCCGTACCCGGCCCGCGCCCTGCCGCCCGCCGCCGCGACCTCCGGCTACCGCCGCTACCGGGTGCTGCGCGAGCTGCCCGCGCACTACACGCTGTCCGCCGAGTGGTTCGGCCAGCGCGGCGGCGGCGCCCGCTACCGCGCCACCCACCCCGTCGCCGACCTGGTGGCGCTGGGCTACCTGGAGGAGCTGCCGTGAACGCCGAGTCGATCCGGGACTGGCTGCGCGCGGTCGGCGTGCCGGACGAGGTGGTGTCGATCGGCGAGGAGGCCGACAACACCTGGTGCCTGGTCCACGACGACGATCGCACCGAGTTCGAGGTGTTCTGGCGCGAGCAGGGCAACCGCTACGACTGGGTGGCGTTCACCGCCGAGGACGTGGCCTGCCACTACCTGTTCGGCCGCCTGGCCTGGGCCCAGGTGGCGCGCGGCGCGGTCGGCGTCCTGGACCGGGCGAGGACCGAACCGGCCCCGGCCCCCACGATCGCCCCGTCCGCCTCCGCGGCGCCCCCGGCCCCGGCGCCCCCGCCGCCACCGGCCCGCCCGGTGATCACCCCGGTGGTGCGGCCCTCGGCGGTCGCGCCGACCTCGTTCAAGCCCGCCCCCGCGCCACCCGCGACCCAGGGCTGATCCGGACACCCGCCGCCCGCGCCCAGGGGGCCACCCCGGCGCGGCGCGGCGAACCCGGCGCTACCGGGGCGTGACGTCCGTCCGCCAGGTCACGCCCACCACGTCCTCGGCCTTCGGCACCGGCAGGAACACCGCGAACGTCGCGGGCCTGGCCGTCGACAGCTCCAGCCGCCCCCCGTCCGCGTCCACCAGCGCGCGGGCCAGCGCCAGCCCCACCCCCAACGACCCGCCCCCGGACACCCCGCGCTCGAAGATGTGCCCGGCCAGCTCGTCCGGCACCCCGCTCCCGCCGTCCGCGACCTCGACCACCACGGTCCCGTCGTCGCTGCGGGCGGTGAGCTGCACCTGCCCCTCGCCGTGCCGCAGGGCGTTGTCCAGCAGCACCCCGATGGCCTCCCGCAACCGGGCGGGCGTGGCGCGCGCCAGCAGCCCCTCCGGCACCCGCACCCGCAGCCCCCGCCCCTCGCGCTTGAGCTGCTCCCGCCACTCCTCGGCGATCGCCGTCAGCTCCCCGTGCAGGTCCAGCGGCTCGGCGTCGATCGCCCGCGCCGCCCGCGCCGCCGCCAGCAGCTCGTTCAGCACCTCGGTCAACCGCTCGGCCTGCTCCAGCGCGGCCCGAGCCTCCCCGGCCGTCTCCGGCTCCGGGTGCTCGGCCAGCGCCTCCAACCGCAGCTGCAGCGCGGTCAGCCGGGACCTGAGCTGGTGCGACACGTCCCCGACCAGCTCCCGCTCCCGCTGCACCAGCTGCGCCAGCGCCACGGCGGACCGGTCCAGCGCCTCGGCCAGCCGGTCCAGCTCCTCGATGTCGTGCCTGCGCGGATCGCCCCGGAAGTCCCCGGCCCCGAGCCGGGCCGCCCGGCTGGCCACGTGCCGCAGCGGACGGGCGAGCTTGCGCGCCGTCACCGTCGCCACGACCGTCCCGGTCCCCACCGACAGCACCAGCAGCAGCACCACCAGCGCCGCCATCCGGTACTGGTCGGTGCGCATCGGCCGCGCCGACACCTCCAGCCGCACCGTCCCCTGCTGCGCGATCGGCACCTCGACGCTCAGCGCGTCCTCGTCCAGCGCCTCCCCGAGCTCCCGCACCCCGTCCGGCGAGGTGACCACCAGGTGCCCGCCCACCGGGACGCCCACCTCGGCGGGCCGCAGGTCGATCGCGCTGCCGCCCGCGATCTGGTCGTCGATCAGCGCGGCGATCCGCTGCGCGCGGCTGGCCAGGTCGCCGTGCGCGCTGTCGTCGACCAGCCGCAGCGCCGTGTACCCCAGCGGCAGCCCCAGCACGATCCCGGTGACCGCGACGGCCACCAGGATCGCTCGCAGGATGCGGGAGCGCATCAGTCGGTGGTGTTGAAGCGGAAGCCGACGCCCCGCACCGTGGCGATGCGCCGCTCCACCGAGCGCACGTCGCCGAGCTTCCGGCGCAGCCACGACATGTGCATGTCGAGCGTCTTGCTGCTCTTGAGCTCCGGGTCGTTCCACACCTCCGACAGGATCTCGTCGCGGTTCACGACCTGCCCGGCCCGCTGGATCAGCACGCGCAGCAGCTCGAACTCCTTGTTCGCCAGCTGCACCTCCTGGCCGTCGACGGTGACCCGCCGCGCCGCCAGGTCCATGCGCACCCCGTTGACCTCCAGGGTCTCCGGGGCCCGCCTGCGCAGCAGCGCGCGGATGCGGGCCATCAGCTCGGCGAGCCGGAACGGCTTGGCGACGTAGTCGTCCGCGCCCGCGTCCAGCCCGACGACGAAGTCGACCTCGTCGGACCGGGCGGTCAGCATCAGCACCGGGACGCCGCGCCCGCCCGCGCGGAGCCTGCGGCACACCTCCAGCCCGTCCATGCCGGGCAGCCCCAGGTCCAGCACGAGCAGGTCGATCCCGCCGTGCTCGGCTGCCTCCAGCGCACCGGGCCCGTCCCCGACCACGTGCACCTGGTAGCCCTCCCGCTGCAGCGCGCGGGACAGCGGTTCAGCGATCGCCGGGTCGTCCTCGGCCAGCAAGACCACACTCACGGGACCCAGACTAGGCGTGGCACGATCGCCGTGTGACCGGCTCCGACCGCAGTTCCGCACCCAGCCCCGACCGCGCGTCCGACCTCGCCGCGGACCTCGCGCTCGCCCACCGCCTCGCGGACGCGGCGGACGGCACCACCACGGCCCGCTTCCAGGCCCTGGACCTGGTGGTGGACCGCAAGCCCGACCGGACCCCGGTGACCGACGCGGACACCGCCGTGGAGACCGCGATCCGCGACCTGCTGGCGGCCGAGCGGCCCGCCGACGCGATCGCGGGGGAGGAGTTCGGCGGGAGCGTCGGCGCGGGCCGCACGTGGGTGCTCGACCCGATCGACGGCACCAAGAACTTCCTGCGCGGGGTGCCCGCGTGGGCGACGCTGATCGCGCTCGTCGAGGACGGGCGGCCGGTCGTCGGGGTGGTCAGCGCGCCCGCGCTGGGCCGCCGCTGGTGGGCGTCCGCGGGCGCGGGCGCGTGGGTCCGCTCGGGCGCGGCGGAGGAGCGGCGGATCACCGTCTCCCGCGTCGCCGGGTTGGACGACGCGTACCTGTCGACCACGCACCTGAACTCGTGGGCCGAGCACCACTCGCGCGAGGCCTACCTGCGGCTGGTCGACGCCACCTGGGAGTCGCGGGCGTTCGGCGACTTCTGGCAGCACTGCCGGGTCGCCGAGGGCGCGATCGACCTGGCCGCCGAGGCGGTCGTGAACCCGTGGGACGTCGCGCCGCTCCAGGTGCTGGTCACCGAGGCCGGTGGCGCGTTCAGCGACCTGTCCGGCGCGGAGACGTTCCAGGGCGGTAGCGCGCTGTCGTCGAACGGGCTGCTGCACCGGGCCGCGCTGGACGTCCTCGGACCCGTCGGCGAATAGCGCCGCTCACCCGCACGTGAAAAAGCGGCACCCCGTTCGCGGGGTGCCGCTTTTCGCACGTTCGCCCGATTTCAGGAATGCCCGAGGTTCTCGTCCTCGGCCGACGGGTACGACTTCCGCTCCGCGCGGGGAGTGCGGGCGCCCTCGTCGGGGAAAACCCACTTCTTGTACCCGTACCAGCGGAACGCCATGCCGATGAGCGTGCCGATGATCTGGGCGCTGGCGAAGTCCGCGACCTCCTGCACCAGCCTGCTCACCTCCGGCTCCTGGAGGTGGAACAGGTACCGGGAGACCCACAGCGGCATCGAGTTCAGCACGATCCCGATGCCGTTGACCAGGAAGAACAGCGCCGCCTCGTGGTGCCGCTCCCGCCCGCCGCGGGTCTTGAACGACCACTCGCGGTTCAGCACGTAGGACACGATCGTCGCCACCAGCGTGGCCACGATCTTCGCGGTGACCGGCTTCTCCAGCAGCACCGTCGACTTCAGCGCGAAGAAGATCGCCGTGTCGATCACGAAGCAGGTCCCGCCGACCAGCGCGAACTTCAGCAACTCACGGTGCTTGAGCGCGAGCGACCGCAGCGGCTCGGGGAGCCGGTGGGCAGCGTTCTCCAGTACGGACACCACAGCAGTGTACGGAAATCGGGTGAATGACCTGCGCAAACCGCTGCGGAGTGCAACCCAGCCCACATCCCGGCGGCCCGTTGTGCCTGATTACGCAGCGTTTTCGGGCGGGGCGGCGCGGACCTCACGACCCGCGCCGCCCCGCCCGGTCGGGCCGCTCAGGTGGCGACCCGGCAGACGGTCACCACCTCGTCCAGCACCGGCGGCTCACCGGTCGTGCACACCGGCAGCTCGACCACCACCTCGGCCTGCTGCTCCTGCGGGACCGGGGCGGGCGGCGTGGAGGCGGGCTCCTGCCGCAGCGGCGGGTCGGTCGGCCGGGTGTGGCCCGGCGGCGGGGTCTTCGGCGGCGTCCACGGCGGGCTGCTCGGGGGCGTGCTCGACGGCGGGCTCGGCCTGGTGGTCGTGGTCGTCGTCGTGGGCGGCGTGGTCGTCGTGGTGGTGGGCGGCGGGGTGCTCGTGGTCGTGGTCGTCGGCGGCGTGGTGCTGCTCGACGGCGGGTGCTGCGGGCCGCGGTCGTACTCCCAGACCCGCACCATCACCGCGACGGTCTGCGACGCGCTCCCGATCCGGGCCGTCACGGTCACCTGGCCCCAGACCCAGGGCCGGTGCTTCCCCCGCCTGCCGTCGGCGGCAGCGGGCTCCTGACCCGGTTCCGGTTCCTCCGAGGCCGGGTTCTCCGCCCGCACCGCGTACGCGCTCACCGCGATCCGGAACTTCCCGCCGGAGCGCACGTCGGTCCGGCACTCCAGCCCGGTCTCGTCACCCCGGCAGGCCTCGCGCTTCCTGCTCCACTTGAGCCACACGTTCTCCCCGGCCCGTGCGGTCAGCTCCAGCTCGGCGCCGCGGCTCCCGGCGTTGACGGCGGTGATGTCCAGCTCGGAGTGCCCCCAGCGCGGGTACTCGCGCTTGTGCACCTCCAGCGCCACCTGGTCGGGCTCGGGCAGGACCTTGACCGGCACGTTCAGCTTGACCGTGACGGCGGCGCCCGCGTTGAGCGTCCCGGTGATCTCGCCGCCCTGCGCGGTGCGGTCGGCCACCAGCAGCAGCCGGAACGAGGTCTTGCCCTTCGGGTCGACGCCCCGGAGCGCCGGGCAGGTGAACGGGCCGTCCACCGGTCCGCACTCCACCAGGTCGTCGGCGTCGGCCGCCGCCAGCCGGGACAGGCTGACCGGGCGCACGCCCTGGGGCAGGGTCAGCGCCAGCACCGGGATCTCGGAGAGCACCTCGCCGGAGTTGGCGACCACGACCTCGAGGGGCTTCGGGTCCTGGCCGGGGGTGAGCGAGTAGTCGTCGGGCCAGGTCGCCGTCAGCGACGCCGGGAGCGGCGGCTTCGGCGGGTCGGGCGGGTCCGGGGGCTTCGGGGTGGTGGGACCCGTCGTCGGGTCCGGGTCGGTCGTGGGGTCCCCGGCGGGCGGGGGCGGTGGCGGGTTGTCCCGGGTGCTGACCGGCCCGTTGCCCGTGCCCGCCGGGGGCAGGACCGCGCCGGGCGCCTCGTCCCCGTCGGCGGGCGCGCCGGACGGGGGGACCTCGGACGGCGCGGGGTCCGCCTCGCCCGAGGCGGGCGGGACCGGTGCGCCGGGGGAGGCCGGGGTGCCGCTGCTCTGCTCGGCGGCGGGGGACTGCGCGACGTCGGGGCCCGAACCGGCGCCCGGCGCGGCGATGGCCACGACGACCACGACGATCAGCGCGGCGGCGGACGCGGCCAGCCCGAGCAGCTGGCGCGGGCCGCCGCTCAGCGCCGCCCGCACGACCTCGCCCGCGATCCCGGCCGCGCCCGAGGCGCCCGCCGAGCGTCCACCCGCTGCGCCTGCCGAGCCTGCGGCGCCAGCCGCACCCTCGGCGGCCTGGGCGGTGGCCCCGCCGAGCGCGTCGGCCAGCGCGTTGCCCGCGATGCCGCCCGCGGCGGCCGTGGCCGCCGGGGAGGCCGAGTTGCGCGAGGAGATCAGGTAACCGGCGGTGCCCGCGCCCAGCACGATCGGCGCGATGGCGGCGCGCAGCGCCCCGTTGACGTCCGCCAGCTCGGCGGCCAGCCTGCGGCAGTCCGAGCACTCGTCCAGGTGCGCCTCGACCTGCGTGGTCTCCCGCTTCGACAGGCCCGCGCGGGTCCACGCGCCCAGCCGGTCCACGGTCGCCCGGCAGCGCACGGCCTGCGTCTCGGCCAGGTGCACCTGGAGGTAGGCCTGCTTGAGGCCCTCGCGGGCCCGGTAGGCCAGCGCCGACACGCCGTTGGCCGTCATCCCCAGCAGGGGGGCGACCTCGGCGGGCGACTGGCCCTCGACCTCGGTGTGCCACAGCACGGTCTGCCAGCGCTCGGGCAGCCGGGCGAAGGCGCGCGCGGCGAGCGAGCGCTCCAGCCCCGCGACGGCCGTGTCCCGGAACGGCACGCTGACCGCCTCGGGGGCGACCTCGGACACGTCCTCGGACAGCTCGACCTTCCGGTCCCGCCGGGTCTTGTCGTAGGCGTTGTGCCGCAGCGCGGTCAGCAGGTAGGCGCGGAACGCCACGTCGGGGCCACCGCCGCCCCGCAGCACGTCGAGCACCTTCGAGAACGCCTCGGAGACTAAGTCGTCGGCCTCCGCCGAGGAGCGCGCCAACTGCCGGGCCAGGTTGTAGGCGGCGGTGACGTGGCGCTCGTACAGCTGTCCGTACGCGGCGACATCACCCCCGCGCACCGACTCGATCAGTTCCGCGTCCCCCGGTCTCGGGACATCAGCAGGAACGGTCGCCACGTGGTCCCTCCCCTCGCGCGGGCAAGTCTTCCGCACCGCGTCGCGCACGGTCACGTCAAGTCACTCAAACGTGTCCCGGTTTTTGCCGTCATGGCTGAGCCGGTCGCACGTCACTCCTTCGTGTGGACGTCCTGCGGAGGAGGTAACCGGGTGAGCGTGGGGCAGACGGTGGTGAGGCAGGCGGCGGACGGGAGCCGGGCGCTCAAGCGGCGCTGGCGGTCGGCCGCGCTGGCGGCGGGGTGGGCGTTCGCGGACGACTGGTCGCTCGCGGAGGTCGACGACGTGTGCGAGGTCGTCCTCGGCAGCGACGACCCGAGCCGGGCGCTGGCCGGACTCGGTGCGGCGCGGGCGGAATCCGGGGCCGGGCTCGCCGAGACGCTGCTCGACCTCGCCGCGCTGCACGCCGTCCTGGTGACCCCCGGCGTCGAGGTCGGCGCGCCGCGCGCGGACGTCGACGCGGTGCCCGCCAAGCTGCTGCGGGCCACCGCGCTCGGCTGGGCCGAGGTCGTGCTGGACCGGTCGGCCAGCACCGAGGCCGAGGACCCGCTGACCGGCCTCGCCACCGCCGCGTACCTCCGGACGAGGCTCAGGGAGGTGTACGCGGCCACCCCCGCCGACTACGCGCTGCTGTTCGTGTCACTTGATCTGGAAGGCGCGACCGGGTGGTCGCGGGTGGTGGCCATGACGTTGCTGGCGGACGCGCTGCGCGGGGTGTTCGACGCGGGCGAGTCGGTCGCCTCGGTCGGCCCGTCGGTCGCGGCGGTCCTGCTGCGCCGGGACGCGGACGTCGAGGACAGGCTCGCGCACCTGGCGGCGAAGGCCGAGGCGAGGCTGGCGGTCGACCCGCACGTGCGCCCGGCGGGCCCGGCAAGGCTCGTCCTCAGGCCGCTGCCGGACACCTACGAGGAGGTGTCCGCCCTGCTCGCCGCCCCGCCCAGGACGGGGTGAGGCGGGGGTTGGCCCCATTGTGGTGCTCGGGTCGTTTCGGCGACCATCCGAACGGGCAGTCGTTCCAGGCCCGCGCACGGGGAAGGTGGTGGGGTTCGGTGGCGCTGACGGCGATCTACGACCTGGCGACGGGCCGGAACCCGGTCGAGGTCCGGACCAGGGCGGAGCTGGACGAGCTCGTCGAGCGGGTGCGCGCGCTGCACGTGGGCAGCCCGGTCGTGGTCGAGTTCTCGGTGACCGGCGAGGAGTGGAGCTACCCGATCCTGTACGCGGGCATCGGCCGCGAACGCGGTTTCGTGCAGGAGCACGGCCACCCCGTGCGCGCGACCCTGGGCGACCCGCAGGCGAAGGGCGAGGTGGTCTACGCCCTGGCGACCCACGCGACCTCCGTGCCCGCGGACCAGGAGGTGCCGCTGGAGGCGGTCCGCGAGATCCTGGCGGCGTACCTGGCGGGCGGCGGGGTGATCCCCCCGGACCACCCGAGGATGCAGCTGGTCGCGGCGTCGAAGGACCTGTGAGGCCGCGACCCGGCCAGGCTTGACACAACCACCCCCACCGAGGACGCCTGCCTCGGTTGCCGGGTTGCCGGGTTGCCGGGTTGCCGGGTTGCCGGGTTGCCGGGTTGCCGGGTTGCCGGGTTGCCGGGTTGCCGGGTTGCCGGGTTGCCGGGTTGCCGGGTTGCCGGGTTGCCGGG
>NZ_JBQGCX010000048.1:0-4044 GCF_052038725.1 Actinosynnema sp. | reverse complement strand
TCGGTCGTGAACGGCACGATCCCACTCCCCACCCCGCTCGTGCTGGGCCACGAGGGCGCCGGCATCGTGGAGGAGGTCGGCGAGGGCGTCACCTCGGTCGCCCCCGGCGACCACGTGGTCCTGTCGTTCGTGCCCGCCTGCGGCGCGTGCCGCCGCTGCGCGGCCGGGCGGCCCGCGCTGTGCGAGCCGGGCGCGGCGGCGAACCGGGACGGCGCCCTGCTGTCCGGCGCGCGCCGCCTGCGCCTGCCCGACGGGACGAGGCCGCACCACCACCTGGGCGTCTCCGGCTTCGCCGAGCACGCGGTGGTCTCCGCCCGCTCGGCCACCAAGGCGCCCGCGGACCTGCCGTTCGAGGTGGCCGCGCTGTTCGGCTGCGCGGTGCTCACCGGGGCGGGCGCGGTGCTGCACAGCGCGCGGGTCGGGCCGGGGGACGTGGTCGCGGTGTTCGGCCTCGGCGGGGTCGGGCTGGCCGCGCTGCTCGCCGCCAGGGCGGCCGGGGCGGCGCGGATCGTGGCCGTGGACCTGGTGGCGGGCAAGCGGGAGCTGGCCCTGGACCTGGGCGCGACCGACGCCGTGGCGGCCGGTCCGGACGCGGTCGAGGCGGTCCGGGAGCTGACCGGGGGAGGCGCGGACAAGGTCGTGGACACCACCGGGGTGCCCGCCGCGCTGGCGCAGGCGTACGCGGCGACGGCGCCGGGCGGCACCACGGTGACCGTCGGCCTGCCCCACCCGGACCGGGAGCTGGTGCTGCCCGCGCTGAGCCTGGTCGCGGAGGAGCGGACCCTGAGGGGCAGCTACCTCGGCTCGTGCGTGCCGGGGCGGGACGTCCCCCGGTTCATCGCCCTGCACCGGGCCGGGCTGCTGCCGGTGGAGCGGCTGCTGAGCGGGAGGCTGGCGCTGGAGGAGGTGGGCGCGGGCTTCGACCGGCTGGCCGGTGGTGAGGCGGTGCGGCAGGTGGTGGTGCCGTGAGCGGCGGGGAGCGGTGACCGCGCGTGGAGAGGAGTGATCCGTGGGCGACGAGAAGAACGCCAGCTCTGACCTGACCGGGAAGGCCGGCACGCCTGGCGAGGCGCCTGCCCCGCCTGGTGCGCGGCCTTCGCGAGTTCCGGATCGCGCGTCAGCACGGTGAGGACGAGCGACATCCCCCGGTGGATCTCGTCGATCTGCGCGGCCATCCGCTCCACGACGATCTCCTGCGTGCCGGAGACCTCGTCGAGGCGGGTTTCGAGCGCGCGGATGCGGGCGTCCAGCCTGCTCACCGTCGACATGTCGGACAGGCTACCGAAGCCCGCCCGCCGAGCGCCCCGTCGACGTCCCAGCCCCCCCGCGAGCACCCGGCGAGGCGGCGCGCTTCACCCGATCGGCCGGTGCGCGCGTCGTGCCGCCGGTCGTGGTCGGTCGAGTCGGTACGGTGGCGCGGTTCCGCGGGAAGGGGTTCGGGTGCGTGGGCTGGTGGCTGTCGCCGGTGCGGTGGTTGCGGTGGGCGGGGCGGTCGCGCTCCGGGGGCGGCGGGCCGCGCCCGCGCGGGGCGGGCTGGACGGGTACCGGCTGGTCAACCTCGCGCACGTCAACGACCCCGACCGCACCAGCGGGTACCCCGGCGACCCGGCCTTCACCGCCGAGACGGTCGCCACCGTCGCGCGCGACGGCTACTACCTCCGGTACCTGCACCAGGGCGAGCACACCGGCACGCACTGGGGCGCGCCCGCGCACTTCACCGACGGGCAGCCGCACGCCGACGAGCTCGACCCCGAGGACCTCCTCCTGCCCGCCGTGAAGATCGACGTCCGGGACCGGGCCGCCCGCGACGCCGACTACGAGCTCTCCGTCGACGACCTGCTGCGCTGGGAGCGCGCGCACGGGCGCATCCCGCGCTGCGCGGCCGTGGTCCTGTGGACCGGCTGGGAGGACCGCTGGGGCACGCCCGCGTTCTACAACCGCGACGAGACCGGCCAGGTCCACCAGCCGGGGTTCTCGGTCGCCGCCGTCCGCTGGCTGCTGGACACCGGGCGGCTCGGTCGCCGCGGCGCGCTGGGCACCGACGCGTTCGGGCCGGACGCCGGCGTCGACGGCGACTACCGGGTCTCCAAGCTGCTCTACCGCGAGCACCGGATCAGCCTGGAGGTCCTCGCGAACCTGGCCGGGCTGCCGGAGACCGGGGCGCACGTGCTGGTCGGCGGAACGGTCAACCGGCGCGGGTCCGGGTCGCCCGCCAGCGTGTACGCGTTCGTGCCCAAGCACCCCCGCTAGCCCACCACCAGCCCGCCGCCGCCGCGCCGCTTCGCCCGGTACATGGCCTGGTCGGCGCGGTGCAGCACGGCCTGCGCGGTGTCCTCCGGCTCGACGTCCGCGCACACCACCACCCCCAGGCTCGCGCTGATCCCGCCCAGCTCGGCCAGCACCCGCCGCCCCACCGCCTCCGGGTCCTGCGCCCCGGTGATCAGCACCGCGAACTCGTCGCCGCCCAGCCGCGCCACCACGTCCACGTCCCGCACGCACGCCCGCAGGTGCCCGGCCACCCGCCCGAGCAGCGCGTCCCCACTGGCGTGGCCCTCGGTGTCGTTCACCGCCTTGAACCGGTCGAGGTCCACGAAGAGCACCCCGAACGGGGTCCCCTCGACGTGGTGCTCCGCCACCGCCTCGGCCAGCCTGCGCTCGAACAGCGCCCGCCCCGCCAGCCCGGTCAGCGCGTCGTGCGTCGCCCGGTGCGCCAGCTCCCGCTCGGACGCGCGCAGCAGCGCCGCGAGCCGGGTGTTCGCGACCAGGGCGACCAGCTGCCGCGCCACCACCGCCCCGAACACGGTGAACCCGCACGCCACCTCCACCCCGTCCAGCTCGCCCGTCGTCCCGCTCGCGGTCCGGTGCAGCACCACCGCCCAGCTCAGCAGCAGCGGCAGGTACGGCAGCAGCAGGTGCGCCCGGCGCGGACCGGTGGACGCGCGCGGCTCGCCCCGGTCGGCGGGCGGCGGGGCGAGCGCGGCCAGCCCGAGCAGCGCGGGGCCCAGCGTGAACCCGGCGTTGGCCAGCGGCGGCACGGCCGGGGCCTGCGCGCTGACCAGGTACGCGAACGTGCCGTCGGACACCGCCAGCCCGACCAGCCCCAGCCCGATCAGGCGCAGCTGCGACCGGAGCAGCACGTCCCGCCCGGCGGCGAGCACCACCACGACCACGAGCAGCACCAGGTCGGTCACCGGGTAGGCCACGGCGACCAGGAACGCCGCCGGGTCGGGGCCGCCGCGTGCCACCAGCGCGCCCAGCGACGAGGACCAGGTCAGCAGGAACAGCGAGCCCGCGACGATCAGCCCGTCCAGCGGCGGCACCAGCGGCGTGCGCACCTCGGGCGGCGGCGCCCCGCGGTGCCCGCCGAGGACGAGCAGCGCGGCCAGCGCGAACGGCACCAGCCCGAGGTACCCGGCGTCGGCGATCGTGGGGGAGGGGACGGCGCGGGCCAGGACGAGCTGCTGCCACGTCCACGCCGCCTGCCCGGCCGACCAGCTCAGCGCGCCCAGCCCGAGCAGCACCCGCCAGCGGCGGTCGGGGCCGTGCGCGCGCCGTGCCGTGACCAGGCACGAGGCGGCGGCGAACAGCCCGGCGGCGAGCTGCGCGAGGTCGTCGAGCGCGGTGGAGCCGGTCTCGCCCAGCACCCCGCTGGCGGCGGTCCCGGCGGCCAGCGAGGCGGCCCCGAGCACCACCGCCACGAGCCCGCCGAACCCCGGTCCGCCCAGCACCCGGCCAGTGTCGCAGCCGGGGGCGGGTCAGGCCGGGGAATCAGGTGCGGGGTCCCGCCGGGGGATCAGGCTCGGGTTCTGAGCCCGGACCGCGCGCAGGCGGAGGACGCGCCCAGCAGCAGGAGCGCCACGGCGCCCTGCCACCACGCCGACTCGTTCACCGCCACCGCCACGTTCACCGCCCCGACCAGGGCGAACAGCGCGGCCAGGCCCAGCCACAACGGCCGCTGCGCGCGGTCGACGAAGGCGGTGAGCGCGGTCGTCTGGGGATGGGTCATCGCGGGCCTCCGGGGGCGCGTGCGGCGCGGGTGCGCGC
>NZ_JBQGCX010000047.1:0-1501 GCF_052038725.1 Actinosynnema sp. | reverse complement strand
GAACAGGATCGTCACCAGCGCTGCGGCGGTCAGCCAGGTCGTCGTGGCGGTGACGGCGGTGCGGCGCCACGTTGACCAGAACAGGCGGGTCGACGTGGCGTCCGGATCGGCGAAGCAGGCGAACGCTCCGGTCAGGGCCGGGCCGCACAGCCCGGACAGGAGCAGGAAGAACGGCCACGAACCCAGGGGATCCGCTACCAGGGCCAAGGCGAGCAGGAGCGGGGACAGGGCGGCGGTCAGGTTGAGGTTCACCAGCAGTGCCGCCCACACCAGGGCGAACAGGCGTTCCCAGGACTGCTGCGTCACGCGGGTCAGCACCGTGGGCTAGCCCTTCAGGCCGGTGGTGGCGACGCCCTCGACGAAGTAGCGCTGCCCCAGCAGGAACACCGCCGCCACCGGGAGCACGGACAGCACCGCGCCGGTCATGATCATGGCGTACTCGGCCTCGAACTGGCCGACGAACGACCTCAGTCCCAGTTGGACGGTCCACAGCTCGTTGCTGGTCAGGTAGATGAACGGGCCCATGTAGTCGTTCCAGGTGTTCACGAACGTCAGCAGGGCCAGGCTCGCCAGCGCGGGCTTGGACAGCGGCAGCACGATCCTGAGGTAGATGCCGTGCTCGCTCAGGCCGTCGATGCGGGCCGCCTCGCACAGCTCGTCCGGGATGGTCAGGTAGTACTGGCGCATCAGGAAGACGCCGAACGCGCCGAACGCCTGGAGCAGGACGATCGACCACAGGGTGTTCGTCAGCCCGGCCTTCTGCATCATGATGTACTGCGGCACCATGTACGCCTGCCACGGCACGGCGATCGTCGCCAGGTAGGCCAGGAACAGCGCGTTCCGGCCGGGGAAGCGGACCTTGGCGAAGCCGTAGGCGGCGAAGCTGCCGGTGAGCACCTGGAGCGCGGTGATCACGACGGCGAGCAGCGCGGAGTTGCCCAGGTAGGTCAGGAACGGCACGCGGTCCCAGATCTCGGCGAAGTTGGACCAGCGCAGCTCCTCCGGTATCCAGCGGATCGGGGTGCTGAACACCTCGTTGTCGCGCTTGAGGGACGAGGACACCATCCAGGCGAACGGGATCAGCACCAGGGCGGCGATCGCGGTCATCGCGGTGTAGCCCAGGACGGCGCGCCAGCCGCCGGCGCGCTGCGGGGGCGGTGGGGTGGTGGGGCTGTCGGGCGGGGCTTCGCGCAGGGCGGTCACGGGGTGTGCCTCCGCTGGTTGAGGCGGAACTGGGCGGCGGTGACTACGAGGACCAGTGCGAACAGCAGCAGGGAGATCGCCGACGAGTAGCCGAACTCGCCCTCCCGGATGCCGACCCGGTAGACCAGCTGCGCCAGCACCAGGGTGCTGCGGCCGGGGCCGCCGTCGGTCATCACCACGATCAGGTCGAGCACCTTGAAGCTCTGGATGGTCAGCATGACCAGCACGAAGAACGTGGTGGGGCGCAGGCAGGGCAGGGTCACGTGGACGAAGCGCTGCCAGCGGTTCGCGCCGTCGA
>NZ_JBQGCX010000046.1:0-1551 GCF_052038725.1 Actinosynnema sp. | reverse complement strand
GCCCCCACGGCGGCGACCCCGTCCCGGCGGCGCCCGTCCCCGTGACCGCGCCCCGTGACCGCGCCTCATGACCGCGCCTCAGCGCCCCGCCCCCCGAATCGGACACCGACCCCACCCCGCCCGTACCAGGCGCTCCTGCGGCCGACTGGACCCCGCCGCGGGGGCCGTCAGCCGCGTCGCCTCACCCGGCGGGGGCGGGCCGGTCGGGCTGACGGCCGGGGCCGACCGGAGTCGGTCACCGCCCCCGGCGGGCCACCCACGCGGCTGCCTGCGTCCGGCGCTCCATGCCGAGCTTCGACAGCACCGCCGTCACGTGGTTCTTCACCGTCTTCTCCGCCACGAACAGCCGCTCGGCGATCTGCCGGTTCGACAGGCCCTCGCCGATGAGCGACAGCACCCGCCGCTCCTGCTCGGTCAGCGTCGCCAGCTCGTCCGGCTCCTGCGGCTTGCGCATCCGCTCCAGCACGCGCGAGGTCGTCACCGGGTCCAGCAGCGACCGCCCGGCCGCCACCTCCCGCACCGCGTGCACGAGGTCCTGGCCCCGCACCTGCTTGAGCAGGTAGCCGGACGCCCCCGCCGTGATCGCCCCGACCAGCGCCTCGTCGTCCTCGAACGCCGTCAGCACCAGGCACCTCGGCCCGGCGGGCAGGTCCTGGAGCTTCCCGCACAGCTCGACACCGGTGCCGTCGGGCAGCCTCATGTCGACTACGGCTACGTCTGGCTTGCTCGCCTGCGCCCGCACGACCGCCTCCCGAACACCGCCGGCCTCGGCGACGACCTTCAGGTCGGCCTCGTCCTCCAGCAGTTCGCGGAGCCCCCTGCGGACCACCTCGTGGTCGTCGACCAGCAGTACCCGGATGGTCACGAATCAACCATAGGTCGGATGCCGGTACCCACTGCAGCCGGTGCTCGGGACAGTTCAGGGATGCTGGTTCGCGCGATCGAGGAAGCCGACCGGATCGTGGTCGGCCGTCTGGTGCTGGAGTTATGGGGGACGCACACCTCCGTGGCCCACGGACAGGTGTTCTTCCCGGCCAGTCTGCCCGGATTCCTGGTGGAGCAGCAAGACCAGGTTCTCGGCCTGCTCACCTACACGACCAACGACAACCTGCTGGAGATCGTGACCATCGACGCCCTGCGGCGCGGCCGGGGGGTCGGCACCGCACTGCTGGAGGCGGTGGTGCACCGGGCGCGGCAGCTCGGGTGCAACCGGATCAGGCTCACGACCACCAACGACAACCTGGACGCGCTGCGGTTCTACCAGCGGCGCGGCTTCCGGCTCACGTCGCTGCGCTCGGACGCGGTGCGCGAGTCGCGCCGGGTGAAGCCGGAGATCCCGTCGGTCGGCGACTACGGGATCCCCATCGTCGACGAGCTGGACCTGGAGCGCTGGGTGGCGCCGCGCTGACTCGGTCCGCCGGGTTGTCCACAGGCTGTGGGCAAGTTCTCCACAGACCTGTGGGCAATTCCTAGCGCCTGGGGATCGGGCTGCACACCGCGGCCCAGGCCGCCGCGACCTGACGTGCGCCGGGCCACGGCGACACTCCGTCG
>NZ_JBQGCX010000045.1:0-9495 GCF_052038725.1 Actinosynnema sp. | reverse complement strand
CGGTCCGACCCCGGACGACGGGCCCCTCCGCGCGTTCCCGCCGATCAGTCCGACGCGGCGGCCTTGTCGCCGTCCGGCAGCGGCGTCCCGGTCGACGACTCGTCGGTCGGCATGTCCGCCCGCTCCCGCTCCTGCCCGCGCCGCACGGCGGTCAGCAGCAGCTGCGCCACGTCCACCACCTCGACGCCGCCGCCCACGACCTTCTCGTTCTGCCGCGCGGTCACCCCGTCGGTCAGCATGACCCGGCAGAACGGGCAGCCCGTCGCGATCTTCGACGGCGCGGTGCCCAGCGCCTCGTCCACCCGGTCCAGGTTGATCCGCTTGCCGATCCGCTCCTCCATCCACATGCGCGCGCCACCGGCGCCGCAGCACATGGCCTTGTCGGAGTTGCGCGGCATCTCGCGCAGCTTCGCGCCCGAGGCCCCGATCAGCTCGCGCGGCGCCTCGTAGATCTTGTTGTGCCGCCCGATGTAGCACGGGTCGTGGTACGTGACGTCCTCGGCGATCTCGGCCACCGGCACCAGCCGCCGCTCCCGCACCAGCCGGTTCAGCAGCTGCGTGTGGTGCACGACCTCGTACTGGCCACCCACCTGCGGGTACTCGTTGGCGAGCGTGTTGAAGCAGTGCGCGCAGGTCACCACGACCTTGCGCCTGCCGGGCTCGCGGCCCTCGAAGACGCTGTTGAGCACCTCGACGTTCTGCTGCGCCAGCATCTGGAACAGGAACTCGTTGCCCGCGCGCCGCGCCGGGTCGCCGGTGCAGCTCTCCTCCGGGCCGAGCACCGTGTACTTCACGCCCGCCGTGTGCAGCAGCTCCGCGACCGCGCGGGTGGTCTTCTTCGCCCGGTCCTCGAACGCGCCCGCGCAGCCCACCCAGAACAGGTACTCCGCGTCACCCAGCTCGCCGTCGAACACCGGGACCTCGAAGTCCAGGTCGTCGGCCCACGCCAGGCGGTCCTTGGCGTTCTGGCCCCACGGGTTGCCCTTGTTCTCCAGGTTCTTGAACATGCCGCCCAGCTCGGACGGGAAGTTCGACTCGATCAGCACCTGGTAGCGGCGCATGTCGACGATGTGGTCGACGTGCTCGATGTCCACCGGGCACTGCTCGACGCACGCGCCGCACGTGGTGCAGGACCACAGCACCTCGGGGTCGATGACGCCCAGCTCGCCCGCCTCGCCCACCAGCGGGCGCTCGGCCTCGGCCATCGCCAGGACGTCGATCGACTCCAGGCGCTTCTTGTAGTCCTCGTACTTGTCCTCGACCAGCCCGACCTCGTCGCCCGCCATGTCGCGGCGGCCACCGGCCAGCAGGTAGGGGGCCTTCGCGTACGCGTGGTCGCGCAGCTCGGTGATCATCAGCTTGGGGGACAGCGGCTTGCCGGTGTTCCACGCGGGGCACTGGGACTGGCAGCGACCGCACTCGGTGCAGGTGCTGAAGTCCAGCCAGCCCTTCCAGGTGAAGTCCTCGACCTTGCCCACGCCGAACACGTCGGTGTCCGGGTCGGCCTCCTCCAGGTCGAGCACCTTGCCGCCGCTCATCATCGGCCGCAGCGCGCCCAGCGCGACCCCGCCGTCGTCCTCGCGCTTGAAGTAGATGTTGAAGAACGCGCTGAACCGGTGCCAGGCCACGCCCATCGTCAGGTTCTTGGCCACGACGGCCAGCCAGACCAGCGCGGTCACCAGCTTCACGAACGCCATGACCGACACCCAGTCGGGGCTCGCGGGCAGCAGCTCGCTCAGCGGCGCGGTCACGAAGGACGACCACAGCGGCGGGTCCTCCAGGCCGGAGGCCTGCTTGAACGCCTTCACGCCCAGGATGCCCAGGCCCTCGACGATCACGACGGCCTCGACGAAGTAGGCGGCCTTGAAGTCGGAGCCCGCGAACCGGGAGACCCGGTCGGCGCGGCGCGGGTGGTTCAGCTGCCTGATCACCGCGAGCGCGACGCCGCCGACGACGGTGCCGATGCCCAGCAGCTCGATCAGCAGCGCCCACGCGGACCACGTGCCGATCACCGGCCAGTGGAATCCGGGGTAGAAGACCTCGCCGTAGGCCTCGAACAGCACCGCGGAGCCGATCAGGAAGCCCCACATCACCATCCAGTGCCACGGCGCGACCTTGCGCAGCTTGGCCATCCTGGTGTGCGCGACGAACTCCACCACCAGCGTGCGCAGCCTCGGCCAGACCGGGCCGTTGCGGGTGGCGTCGGGCTGGCCGAGCCGGATGATCCGCACCATCCGGACCACGCCCGCCACGAAGATTCCCCAGGCGTACGCGCTGGCGGCGACGCCGATGGCGCCGAGGGTGAGCTGGAGGGCTCCCATGTGGTCGCGGCCTTTCTGAGTCCGGTTTCCTCCGTGGGAGCCTACGCTGGATTACTGGTGAGTAACCACTTGGCGGAGGCTCCCCGCGCAGCCGGGACCGCCCGGTCGCGACGCCTAGACTCGCAGGCGTCCCCCGACCCGCTCCCGGAGGCTTCCCGTGGTCCACCTCCTGCTGGCGCTGGCGATCGTCGCAGAGGTCACCGCCACCGTCTCGCTGAAGCTCTCCGCCGGGTTCACCAAGCTCGCCCCCTCGGTCGTCGTGGTGATCGCCTACGCCATCGCGTTCGGCGCGCTCAGCCAGGTGCTCAAGCTCGGGATGCCGCTCGGCGTGGCCTACGCGATCTGGTGCGCCTTCGGCATCGCGGCCGTCGCGGCGGTGGGCGTCGTGCTGTTCGGGGAGCGGGTCAACGCCACGATGGTCGTCGGGCTGCTGCTCGTGATCGCGGGCGTGGTCGCGATCGAGCTGGGCAGCTCGTCCGGCTCCTGACCGCGCGGCCCGCGACAGTGCCGCTCCCGGCCGCGCCGCTCCCGACAGTGCCGCTCCCGACCGCGCCGCTCCGGGGTGCCGAAGCCCGACCGCAGCGCCGAGGGCGGGCGGAGCGCGTCGAGCCGAAGCCGTGTCCCTCCCGATGCGCCGGGGAAACCCCGAACCGGACACGACCACCGGACAATGGCGGCATGGGGTTCACCGGCCGGGAGTCGTGGCAGGTGTCGCACGGGAGCAACCACACCGTGACGACCGCGCTGTTCGTGCGCGACACGCTCGCGCTGTCGGTGGACACCGTGCCCGAACTGCCGGGCCTCGACCCCGCCGTGCCGGTCGTGGTGCCGCGCGGCGTCGACCGGGCGGGCGCCGCGCAGGAGTGGCTCGGCTGGTGGGCGGACGTGCTCGACCACGCCAGGGCCGACCGCCACGGCACCTCGCCCGCCGACCCGGACAGCCGCTCGCTGGCCCAGCGGCCCGCGCTGCGCGGCGCGGTGCGCGCCCTCCAGGACCTGGTCGGCGACTACCACCACCGGCGCTCCCGCAGGGGCAGGCACGCGGCGCTGCCCGTCGGCGAGGTGGTGCGCGGCGTGGAGACCAGGCTGGGGCGGCCCGTGCGGCCGTTCCGGCTGGTGATCACGGTCGTCCCGGTGCAGGGGCTGGTGTGGGAGCGGATGACGGGCTCGCACGTGATCGCCTCCGAGTGGTTCCTGGACGACCCCGGCCGCTCGGCGCCCGCGCTGCGGGCGATCGTGGAGGACCTGGCCTGAGTCCGCCCGCCGGACGTGCGCCCGAGCGGCCCGACACCCGTCCAGGGCACCCGGTCGGCACGCCACTCGGTGGGGTTACCCCCACCCGCTGGACGGGGGTTCCCCCGGTTCCCGCCCACCCCGCGTGCACCTAGCGTTGTCCGCATGGGGAGCGAGGGGCGGGCCCGAGGCGCGCGCAGGTCGTTCGCGGTGGCGCTCGCGGTGGTGCTGGTCGCCGGGACCGCGTCGTGCGTGCGGCTGGTCTGGAAGGAGGCCACCGACCGGTACGGGCTGGGCAGGCCGGTGACCGAGGTGCGCCTGGCGCAGAGCGACGGCGACGTGGTGTTCCGGCACCGGCCGGGCGCCGAGGCCGTGCTGACCCGCTCGCTCCGCTACTCCCGCCACGAGGCGAAGACCCCCGCCACCAGCCACCGCGTCGACGGCGAGACGCTGGTCCTGGAGGGCTGCGGCCTGCACTGCACCGCCACCTACGACCTGGTGCTGCCCGACCTGGTCCGGATCACCGGCGAGAGCGACGGCGGCGACGTGTCCGCCGAGGGGGCGCTGTCCGTGGACCTGGAGGTCGACTCCGGCAACGTGGTCCTCAACCAGACCGCCGAGGGCGTCTCGCTCAGGGGCAACTCCAGCGACGTCTCCCTGAGCGGCGCGGGCGGCCCCCTGGACGTGCGGCTCGACTCCGGGAACCTGCGCGCCACCGGCATGACCGGGGGCCCGGTGACCGTCACCACCGGATCGGGTCGGGTCGAGCTCGGCCTGGTCGCGCCCGCGTCCGTGCGCGCCAGGACCGACGGCGGCGCGCTCACCGTGCGGGTTCCGGCCGGCGCGTACAAAGTGGTCACGGAGACCGACAGCGGCGAGGTCGACATCACCGGCGTGGTGGACGACAAGGCCGCCCCGTACGAGCTCTTCCTGCGCACGGACAGCGGGAACATGGTCATCGGGCGGGTCTGACCCCGCCGCTCAACCGGCCCGTTCACCGCCAGGTGGGCGGGCCGACGTGTGCGCCGGATCACCCCCGCGATCCGGGAACACGAGGGCCTGCCCGCCCGTTGGGACAGTCAGAAAGGTTGAGCCGGGTGGACTCAAGGCCGGTCCGCCTGGCAAACTTGAGCCAGCTTCGCTCAACAAAGGGCGCAACCACACACGCACCACCTGGAGGAATTCATGGCGCGAGCGGTCGGCATCGACCTGGGGACGACCAACTCCGTCGTCGCGGTCCTGGAGGGTGGCGAGCCGACGGTGATCGCCAACTCCGAGGGGTCGCGCACCACCCCGTCCATCGTGGCCTTCGCCAAGAACGGCGAGGTCCTCACCGGTCAGCCCGCCAAGAACCAGGCGGTGACCAACGTCGACCGGACCATCCGGTCCGTCAAGCGCCACATCGGCACCACGTGGACGACCGACGAGGTCGACGGCAAGAAGTACACCCCGCAGGAGATCAGCGCCCGCGTGCTGATGAAGCTCAAGCGGGACGCCGAGGCGTACCTGGGCGAGGAGATCACCGACGCGGTGATCACCGTCCCCGCCTACTTCGAGGACTCGCAGCGCCAGGCCACCAAGGAGGCCGGGCAGATCGCGGGCCTGAACGTCCTGCGCATCGTCAACGAGCCCACCTCCGCCGCCCTGGCCTACGGCCTGGACAAGGGCGAGAAGGAGCAGACCATCCTGGTCTTCGACCTCGGTGGCGGCACCTTCGACGTCTCCCTGCTCGAGCTGGGCGACGGCGTGGTCGAGGTCCGGGCGACCTCCGGCGACAACCACCTCGGCGGCGACGACTGGGACCAGCGCGTCGTCGACTGGCTGGTCGAGCGGTTCAAGCAGGCGAACGGCATCGACCTGACCAAGGACAAGATGGCGCTGCAGCGCATCCGCGAGGCCGCGGAGAAGGCGAAGATCGAGCTGTCCAGCTCGAACAGCGCCTCCATCAACCTCCCCTACATCACGGTCGACTCGGACAAGAACCCGCTGTTCCTGGACGAGACCCTCTCCCGCGCCGAGTTCCAGCGCATCACGAACGACCTGCTGGAGCGCACCCGCGCGCCGTTCACCAACGTGATCAAGGACGCGGGCATCAGCGTCGGCGACATCGACCACGTGGTCCTGGTCGGCGGCTCCACCCGGATGCCCGCCGTCAGCGAGCTCGTCAAGGAGCTGACCGGCGGTCGCGAGCCCAACAAGGGCGTGAACCCGGACGAGGTCGTCGCCGTCGGCGCCGCCCTGCAGGCCGGTGTCCTGCGCGGCGAGGTCAAGGACGTCCTGCTGCTCGACGTCACCCCGCTCTCCCTGGGCATCGAGACCAAGGGCGGCGTGATGACCAAGCTCATCGAGCGCAACACGACGATCCCGACCAAGCGCTCCGAGATCTTCACGACGGCCGACGACAACCAGCCGTCCGTGCAGATCCAGGTCTTCCAGGGCGAGCGCGACTTCGCGGCCGACAACAAGAAGCTCGGCATGTTCGAGCTGACCGGCCTCCCGCCCGCCCCGCGCGGCGTCCCGCAGATCGAGGTCACCTTCGACATCGACGCGAACGGCATCGTGCACGTGTCCGCCAAGGACATGGGCACGGGCAAGGAGCAGCGGATGACGATCACCGGCGGCTCCGCGCTGCCGAAGGACGACATCGAGCAGATGATCAAGGACGCCGAGGCGCACGCGGAGGAGGACAAGCGCCGCCGCGACGAGGCCGAGGTCCGCAACCAGGCCGAGACCCTCGTCTACCAGACCGAGAAGGTCGTCAAGGAGAACGAGGACAAGATCCCGGCCGAGGTCCAGGAGAAGGTCCGCGCGGCCATCGCCGAGACCAGCGAGGCGCTCAAGGGCACCGACATCGCCAAGGTCCGCGCCGCCGTGGAGAAGCTCGCCACCGAGTCGCAGGCCATCGGCCAGGCCATGTACGCGGGCGCCGCGCCCACCGACGCCGCCGCGGGCTCCGCGCCCGGCGCCGAGGGCGCCAAGCCCGGCGCCAAGGCCGACGACGTGGTCGACGCCGAGATCGTCGACGAGGACGAGAAGAAGTGACGAGCGCCGACCAGCAGCAGCCGGAAGACGTGAGCGCCGAGGAGCAGCCGGACGTGCGCCGGATCGACCCCGAGACCGGGGAGATCCGCGCCGAGTCGGCCGCCGAGTCCACCTCTCCCGCCGGGAACGGGGGCGGCAAGCACGCCGCCCCCGAGCCCGAGGGCGCCGCCGAGGTCGACCCCGCCGCCGAGCTGAAGGCCCAGCTCGACGAGCGGACCGCCGACCTGCAGCGGCTGACCGCCGAGTACGCCAACTACCGCAAGCGCGTCGAGCGCGACCGCGAGGTCGTGGTCGCCACCGCGAAGGCGAAGGTCGTGGGCGACCTGCTCGGCGTGCTCGACGACGTCGAGCGCGCGGGCCAGCACGGCGACCTCACCGGCGCGTTCAAGGCGGTGGCCGACAAGCTGGTCGCCGCGCTGACCGCGACCGGCCTGGAGGGCTTCGGCGAGGCCGGGGAGGCGTTCGACCCGGCCGTGCACGAGGCGGTGCAGCACAGCACCTCCCCGGACGTGGCAGGCCCGACCGTGACCGCCGTGTTCCGCCGCGGCTACCGCTTCGCCGACCGCGTGCTGCGGCCCGCGATGGTGGTGGTCACCGACTACGAGCCCGCTCCCGCGCAGCCGGAGCAGGCCCAGGCAGAACAGCAGGACTGACGGAGAGGGGGCGGCGTCCGGTGAGTGCGAGGGACTGGATCGAGAAGGACTTCTACCGCGAGCTGGGCGTCTCCTCCGACGCCTCCGCGGAGGAGATCAAGAAGTCGTACCGGAAGCTGGCGCGGGAGCTGCACCCCGACGCCAACCCCGGCGACGCCAAGGCCGAGGCGCGGTTCAAGGCCGTGTCCGAGGCCTACGGCGTCCTGTCCGACTCGGCCAAGCGGAAGCAGTACGACGAGGCCCGCCGCCTGTTCGCGGGCGGCGGGGGCTTCCCCGGCGGCTTCGGCGGGGGTGGCGGCGGCGGGTTCGACGTCGGCGACCTGTTCGGTCGGGGCGCCGCGGGCGCCCAGGGCGGCATGGGCGGCGGCGGGCTCGGCGACCTGCTCGGCGGCCTGTTCAACCGCAGGGGTGGCGGCGCGGCGACCGGGGCGAACCGGCCCCGGCGCGGCGAGGACGTCGAGACCGACGTCCGGATCGACTTCACCGAGGCGGTCAAGGGCGCGACCGTGCCGCTGCGGCTGTCCAGCCCGGCGGCCTGCGCGACCTGCTCCGGCTCCGGGGCCAAGCCCGGCACCACGCCCCGCACCTGCGGGAACTGCGGCGGCGCCGGCCTGGTCACCCGCAGCCAGGGCGCGTTCGCGTTCTCCGAGCCGTGCCAGGACTGCCGGGGCACCGGCCGTATCGTGGACGACCCGTGCCAGGAGTGCGGCGGCGACGGGGTCAGCACCAGGACCCGGACGCTGACCATCCGCATCCCGTCGGGCGTCGACGACGGCCAGCGCATCCGCCTGGCGAACCAGGGCGAGCCGGGCCGCAACGGCGGCCCGACCGGCGACCTGTTCGTCCGCGTCCACGTCAACCCGCACCCGATCTTCGGCCGCTCGGGCAACGACGTGACCCTGACCGTCCCGGTGACCTTCCCGGAGCTGGCGCTCGGCACGTCGTTGACCGTGCCGACGCTGGAGGGCAAGGTGACCGTGAAGGTGCCCGCGGGCACGAACAGCGGCCGGGTCATGCGGGCGAAGGGCAAGGGCATCGCGCGGCGCGACGGCAAGGTCGGCGACCTGCTGATCACGCTGCAGGTGGCCGTGCCCAACAACACGGACGCCAAGTCCCGCGACGCCCTGGAGGCGTACGCGAAGACCACGTCCCAGCACGACCCCAGGGCCGAGTTGAACGCGCTGCTGCTGGAGAGGGGCAAGTCGACATGACCTTCCCGTTCCCGCCCGGCACCGACGAGGACACGCCGTTCTTCGTGATCTCGGTGGCCGCCCAGCTGTCCGGGCTGCACGCCCAGACGCTGCGCAGCTACGACCGGATGGGCCTGGTCTCACCGGGCCGGACGACGGGCGGCGGACGCAGGTACTCCATGCGGGACATCGTGCTGCTGCGCGAGGTGCAGCGCCTCTCCCAGGAGGACGGCGTCAACCTCGCGGGCATCAAGCGGATCATCGACCTGGAGAACGAGGTGGGCGCGCTCCGCGGCAAGGTGGCGGAGCTGACCGAACAGCTGTCGAACGCGATGGCGGCGGCAGAGGCGGCAGCCGCAACGGTGCACGCCTCGTACCGCAGGGACCTGGTCCCGGTCCGCCACGAGACGGCCCTGGTCGTCTGGAAGCCCCAACAACGCCGCCGCTGACCCACGCGGCGCAGCACACCGAAAGGCCCGGAGCCACCCGCTCCGGGCCTTTCTGCACGCACAGGGACCACGCCCGCAGCCTCACCGCCTCGCAGGCCTAACCGCCTCACGGGCTGACCACTTCGCGGGCTGACCGCCTCGCAGGCCTGACCCTCACGGGCTGACCGCCCCGCAGGCTGATCACTTCACAGGTTGACCGCTTCGCGGGCTGCGGGGCGAGCGCAGCGCGCCCGCAGCCAGCCATCCCGCGTCCCTCTTCTCCGTTTGGCCTGGCGAAGCCCGAGCGCAGGTGTCAAGACGCCGCCGCACTATGCGGCAGACCGGGGTGTCAAACGGCGTCTTGACGCCTGTGCTTGCCTGAAAGGAGGCCAAACGGAGAAGAGGGACCCGGACCACCGCAGTGGTAAACCGAACCACCAGCGGAAGCGTCACCGGCCGGCAGAGCCCGTCCCCCTCTTTTTTGGAGGTCTGCCCCGCCGGCGAGGCGTTGATTTTGGCTTTTGACTTTGATTTTTTCGCCTTGGTCTTATAGCTCCTCTCAGAATGAGTTGGTTGGTGTTTCGGCTGGTGGGGAACCCGATAGGTCTTGGCTGCGCCGTGGATCGTC
>NZ_JBQGCX010000044.1:0-2946 GCF_052038725.1 Actinosynnema sp. | reverse complement strand
TCGCGGCCCTCGGCGGGGACGTCCAGGTCGCCGGTCGCGGGGGTGATCGGGGCGAGCACGACCTCCGGCGGCGGGGCCCCGCCGTCCAGGTGGGCGCGCAGCGCGGCCAGGTCGGCGTGCGCGGTCGCGGTGGTGGTGGGCCACGGCCCCAGCACGGCCCAGTCCTCGGCGGTCGGCACCGGCACGGCGCCGGCCCTGGCGGGCGTCCAGCGCAGCCGGAACCGCGACTCGTGGTAGCCGCGACCGGCGGTGCCGCCGAGCTGCTCGGCGGAGACCGGGCGCACGACGAGCTGCGCGATGGTGGCGACCGGCGCGCCCTGGCCGTCCGCGACCGCCACGGAGAGCTGGTCGGGGCCGGTCTGGGTGATGTGGACGCGCAGCTCGGTGGCGCCCTGCGCGTGCAGGGTGACGCCGTTCCAGGCGAACGGGAGCGGGGTGCGCTCCTCGGAGCCGTCCGCGAGGTTGGCGTGCAGCGCGGCGTCGAGCAGGGCCGGGTGCAGGCCGAAGCGGGCGGCGTCGGCGTGCGCGGTCTCGGGCAGCACGGCGTGCGCGAACAGCTCGCCGTCCGCCCGCCGCCACAGCGCGCGCAGGCCCCGGAAGACCTCGCCGTAGCCGTAGCCGTTGTCCGCCAGGCGCGGGTAGAACCCTTCCAGGTCAACGGCTTCCGCGCCCTCCGGCGGCCACGCGGTCAGCTGCTCGGGCGCGCTGTCGCGGGCGGTGCCGAGCAGGCCGGAGGCGTGCCGGGTCCACTCCTCGCCGGGCTGGGCGCCCTCGGGGCGCGAGTGGATCGCCAGGGTGCGGCGGCCGTGCTCGTCGGGGGCGTCGGCGGTGACCCGCAGCGCCAGCGCGCCGGTCTCGGGCAGCGGCAGCGGCGCTTCGAGGGTCAGCTCCTCCACCAGGTCGCAGCCGACCTGGTCGCCCGCGCGGACGGCCAGCTCGACCAGGCCGGTGCCGGGGACGATCGGGGTGCCGTGCACGGCGTGGTCGGCCAGCCAGGCGTGGGTGCTCGCGGAGAGCCTGCCGGTGAGCACGACGCCGTCGCTGGCGGGGGTCTCCACGACCGCCGTCAGCAGCGGGTGCTCCCCGCCCTGCAGGCCGAACGAGGTGGCGTCGCCGGACGGGCCGTCGGACTCCAGCCAGTAGCGCTTGCGCTGGAACGCGTAGGTGGGCAGGTCGACGCGCGGCCCGCCGCGCCCGGCGTGGAAGGCCGCCCAGTCCACGTCGACGCCGTGCGCGAACGCGGCGGCGAGGCCGGTGGTGAGGGCGACGACCTCGTCGCGGCCCCGGCGCTGGGTGGCGACGGCCGCGCCGCGCTCGACCATGCCGGTGAGCACGCCGTCCGGGCCGACCTCCACGAACCGGGTGACGCCGTGCCCGGCCAGGTGCTCGAGGCAGGCGTGGAAGCGCACGGTGTCGCGGACGTGGGAGACCCAGTACTCGGTGGTGGCGACGGCGTCGGTGGCCGGGCCGCCGGTCGAGGTGGAGGCGAACGGGATGAGGGGCTCGTGGAAGGAGACCTTGTCGGCGATGCGGCGGAACTCCTCCAGCATCGGCTCCATGAGCGGCGAGTGGAAGGCGTGCGAGACGCGCAACCGCTTGGTGCGCCTGCCGTCCAGCGCGGCGGCGACCTGGTCGACGGCGGCCTCGGCCCCGGAGACGACCACGGCGGTGGGGCCGTTGACGGCGGCCAGGCCGACCTGGTCGGTCAGCAGGGGCAGGACCTCCGCCTCGGTGGCCTCGACGGCGAGCATCGCGCCGCCGGGCGGCAGCGCCTGCATCAACCGGCCGCGCGCCACGACCAGCGCGCAGGCGTCCTCCAGGGAGAACACGCCCGCGACGTGCGCCGCGGCGATCTCGCCGCTGGAGTGCCCGGCGACGACGTCCGGGGTGACGCCCCAGGACTGGAGCAACCGGAACAGCGCGACCTCGAACGCGAACAGCGCGGGCTGGCTGAAACCGGTGCGGTCCAGGACCTCCTGGTCCTCGCCGAGCACCACGTCCGCCAGCGAGACCTCCAGCTCGCGGTCCAGCAGCGCGCACGCGGCGTCGAACGCCTCGCGGAACACCGGGAACGCCGCGCGCAGCTCGCGGCCCATGCCGATCCGCTGGGAGCCCTGGCCGGTGAACAGGAACGCGGTGCGGCCCTTGTCCGCGACGCCGCGCACCGAGCCCGGCGCGCCCTCGACGAGGGCGGCGGCGAGGTCCTCGGCGGTGCGGCCGACGACGGCGAAGCGGTGCTCCAGGTGGGCGCGGGTGGTGGCCAGCGAGAAGGACACGTCGACCGGGTCGAGCCCTTGCACGGCGCCGCGGAGCCTGCGGACCTGGGCCGCCAGCGCCTCGGGCGTGCGGGCGGACAGCACCCACGGCACGACGTCGGTCTCCACGCGCGGCAGCTCGGCCTCGGCGCCCGCCTCGGCGGGGTCGGCGGCGGTCTCCGCGACCGGCGCGGGGGCCTGCTCCAGCACGACGTGCGAGTTGGTGCCGCTGATGCCGAACGAGGACACGCCCGCGCGGCGCGGACGGCCGGTCTCCGGCCACGGCGTGGCCTCCAGCGGCAGCCGGACCGACCCGGCGGTCCAGTCCACGTGCGTGGTGGGGGCGCTCACGTGCAGCGTCCTGGGCACGGTGCCGTGCCGCATGGCCATCACCACCTTGATGACGCCCGCGACGCCCGCGGCGGCCTGGGTGTGGCCGAGGTTCGACTTGATCGACCCGAGCAGCAGGGGGTGCTCGCGGTCCTGGCCGTAGGTGGCGAGCACGGCCTGCGCCTCGATCGGGTCGCCGAGGGAGGGGCCGGTGCCGGGCGCCTCCACGACGTCCACGTGCTCGGCGGACAGCCCGGCGTTGGCCAGCGCGGCGCGGATGACGCTCTGCTGCGAGGGGCCGTTGGTGGCGGTCAGGCCGCTGGACGCGCCGTCCTGGTTGACGGCGGTGCCGCGCACGTCG
>NZ_JBQGCX010000043.1:0-5641 GCF_052038725.1 Actinosynnema sp. | reverse complement strand
TCGGCGAGCACGTCGCCCGCCTCGCAGTGCCTGCCCACCACCGTCACCGGCGCGCGCCGCCCGCCGCGGCCGACCAGGCGCACCGCGTACCGGCTCCCGTACAGCGCGGGCCTGGGGTTGTCGCTCATGCCGCCGTCCACGGCAACGAACACCCGCCTCACCCCGCGCTTGACCGCCGCCACCCGGTACAGCGTCACGCCCGCCCGCGCCACGACCGCCCGCCCCGGCTCGATCGACAACCTCGGCACCGGCACGCGCCGCAGCGCGCACTCGTGGCTCAGCGCCACCCGCACCCGGTGCGCGAACCCGCCCAGGTCGAACTCCCCCTCCCCCGGCAGGTACGGCACCGCGAACCCGCCGCCGAGGTCCAGCTGCTCGATCCGCACCCCGCACGAGGCGATCAGCCCGACCACCCGCCGCGCAGCCTCCTCGTACACCGCGACGTGCCGCACCTGCGACCCGACGTGGCAGTGCAGCCCGACCAGGCGCAGCGACGGCTGCTCGACCACCCGCAGCACCGCCTCCAGCGCGTCCCCGCCCGCGAGCGAGAAGCCGAACTTCTGGTCCTCCACCCCGGTCGCCACCGCCCGGTGGGTGCGCGGGTCGACGCCGGGGGTGACCCGGACCAGCACGTCCTGCGGCCCCTCGGCCAGCGCCCCGAGCTGCTCGATCTCGTCGAACGAGTCCACCACCACCCGCCCGACCCCGTACCCGAGCGCGGCCTTGAGGTCCTCGGGGGTCTTGACGTTGCCGTGCAGCAGGACGCGCTCCGCCGGGAACCCGACCGACCGCGCGATCGCCAGCTCCCCGGCCGAGCACACGTCCAGCGACAGCCTCTCGTCGGCCACCCACCGGTACACCTCGCGGCACGGCAGCGCCTTGCCCGCGAACACCACCTCCGCCTCCGGCAGCGCCTCCCGGAACGCGCGCGCCCGCGCCCGGACCGTGCCCTCGTCGAGCACCTGGCAGGGCGTGCCGAACCGGGCGGCGAGCTCGGTCGCGGGCACCCCGCCGAGCAGCAGCTCCCCCCGCTCCAGCCGGGTCCCGAGGGGCCACAGCCCCGTCTCCAGGGCCGGTTCGCCGGTCATGCCGACGCTGGGCAGCAACTCCGCGAGTGTCATGCCCGCCAGCACACGCCCGGACCGGGCCGGGCGACAGCGGCGCGAACGCGTCCCTGACGGCGCGCCGGGCGGGATTGACGCCGCCCTGACCCGACCAGCCGACCAGCCCGCGAACCGCCCCCGAAACCCGCCCGCGCATTCCCCCGAACGCCGACCGCACGGCGATTTTGATGCTTTTTTTACGCCGGGACGCCGCGATATTCACTCCCCCGGACCGCGCGGGGACGTTGACTTCTCATGCCCGACGACGTCATCGAGGAGAGACCCCGAATGTCCGAAACACCGGTTTTCGCCGTTCCACCCAGGGTGGAGAGCCCGGTACGCCCGACCTCGCCCGCGAACCGGGTGGGGCGCTGGCTGCTGGAGCACCGGGTGCAGCCGGCGGGACCCGCGGGCACCGACCAGCACAGCACGCCCCAGGCCTGGTGGAAGGTCATGTGCCTGACCGGCGTCGACTACTTCTCGACCCTGTCCTACCTGCCGGGCATCGCGGCGCTGGCCGCCGGGGCGGTCTCGCCGCTGGCGACGCTGCTGATCGTCGCGCTGACCCTGTTCGGGATGCTGCCGATGTACCGCCGCGTCGCGCACGAGTCGCCGCACGGGCAGGGCTCGGTGGCGATGCTGGAGGACCTGCTGCCGTTCTGGCGCGGCAAGCTGTTCGTGCTGGTGCTGCTGGGTTTCGTGGCCACCTCGTGGATCATCACCATCACCCTGTCGGCGGCCGACGCGTCGGTGCACGCGCTGGAGAACCCGCACGCGCCCGCGTTCCTGCACGGGCACGAGGTGCTGGTGACCGTCGTGCTGCTGCTCGTGCTGGGCGGGGTGTTCCTGCTGGGCTTCACCGAGGCGGTCAGCGTGGCGATCCCGCTGGTCGCGGTGTTCCTGCTGCTCAACGCGGTGGTCGTGGTGGCGGGCGTGCTGGAGGTGATCGCGGACCCGGCCGTGCTGGACGGCTGGTTCGCGGCGCTGACCTCCACCGGCGGCGGCGGGGTGCTGGGCGTGGTCGGCCCCGCCGTGCTGGCGTTCCCGCTGCTCGTGCTCGGCCTGTCCGGGTTCGAGACCGGGGTGAGCATGATGCCGCTGGTCGAGGCGAAGGGCGCCGACGACGCCGAGCGCCTGGCGAACCGCGTCCGCAACACCCGCAAGCTGCTCACCGCCGCCGCGCTGATCATGTCGGTGTACCTGGTGGCGACCAGTTTCGTGACCACCCTGCTGGTGCCGGTCGAGCAGTTCCGCCCCGGCGGCGAGGCCAACGGGCGGGCGCTGGCCTACCTGGCGCACGAGCTGCTCGGCGAGTGGGTCGGCACGGCCTACGACATCAGCAGCGTGCTGATCCTGTGGTTCGCGGGCGCGTCCGCGATGGCCGGGCTGATCAACATCGTGCCGCGCTACCTGCCCGCGTACGGCATGGCCCCGGACTGGACGCGCGCCGTCCGCCCGGTCGTGCTGGTCTACACGGTGATCTGCGTCGGCATCACGGTGATCTTCCAGGCCGACGTGGACGCCCAGGCTGGCGCGTACGCGACCGGCATCCTGGCCATGATGGTGTCGGCGTCGGTGGCGGTGACCCTGTCGGTGGCGCGCGCCCGGCGGCGCGGCGCGGCGACGGCGTTCGCGGTGCTGACCCTGATCCTGGTGTACGCGCTGGTGGAGAACGTGATCGAGAAGCCGGACGGCATCACCATCTCGTTCGTGTTCATCGTCGGCATCATCGCCGTCTCGCTGGTCTCGCGGGTCTCGCGCACCACCGAGCTGCGGGTGGAGCACATCGAGTTCGACGAGACCGCGCGCCGGTTCATCACCGACTCGATCGCCCACGACGGCGCGCTGACCGTGATCGCGAACCGCAGGCAGGCCGGTGACGTGGCCGAGTACGCGGACAAGGAGGCCGAGCAGCGCGGGGTCAACCCGGTGCCGGGGCAGGCGGACGTGCTGTTCCGGGAGATCGACGTGGTGGACCCGGCGGACTTCAGCGACGTGCTGGAGGTGCGCGGCGTGGAGGTGGGCGGCCACCGGGTGCTGCGCGCGGACAGCCCGGCGGCGCCGAACGCGATCGCCGCGATACTGCTGGCGCTGCGCGACTGCACCGGGGTGCGCCCGCACTGCCACTTCGCGTGGAGCGAGGGCAGCCCGCTGGGGCACCTGTTCCGCTACCTGCTGGTGGGGCGCGGCGACACGGCCCCGGTGGTGCGGGAGATCATCCGGGCGCACGAGTCCGACCCGGAGCGCAGGCCGGGCATCCACGTGGGGGCGTGACGGACGGGCGCGCGCCGGGCGCCGGGGCGGGGTCGGCGAGCGGCGCGCACCGCCCGCCACCGCCGAGCCGCCCGGTCACCGTCCGCGACAGCGATCCCCCCGGCCCGCTCCCCCATTCGTGAGCTGCGCTGATACCCAGATCACCCCGCCCGTCAACGACGCGTAAATCCCCCTGGTCACCCCGTCAAAGACCCGTCAGCACCCCGCTCACGCCGTTTTCCCCGATGCACCCTTCTGGCGTCGCGGCCCCCACGAACGGGGGCCGCTCGAAGTCGGGAAGGGAGCACGCTCATGGCCGACCTGGCCTACGCGTCGCTGCTCATCGCTGTGTTCGGGCTGCTCGTCCTCGCGGTGCGCGGACTGGAGCGGCTCTGATGGGCGGCACGGGAGTCGTGGCCAACGCCGTCGGTGGCGTGCTGGCCCTGCTGCTCATCGGGTACCTGTTCGTCGCGCTGATCAGGCCGGAGAAGTTCTGATGTCCTCCACCACGGCGGGCCTGCTCCAGGTCGCCCTGCTCATCGCCGCGCTGGCCGCCGCCTACCGGCCGTTCGGCGACTACATGGCCCGCGTCTACACCGACGCCAGGCACACCGGGGTCGAGCGCCTGCTCTACCGCGCCGCCCGGATCGACCCCGAGTCGCAGCAGCGGTGGGGCGCCTACGCGCAGGGCGTGCTCGGCTTCTCCCTCGTCAGCGTGGTTCTGCTGTACCTGCTGCAGCGCGTGCAGCCCTGGCTGCCGTTCGACCACGACCGGGGCGCGGTCGCGCCGGGCATGGCGTTCAACACCGCCGCCTCGTTCGTGGCCAACACGAACTGGCAGTCCTACGTCCCGGAGACCGTCCTCGGCCACACCGTGCAGATGACCGGGCTGACCGTGCAGAACTTCGTCTCCGGCGCGGTCGGCATGGCCGTCGCCGTGGCGCTGGTGCGCGGCTTCACCCGCGAGGGCTCCGACCGGCTCGGCAACTTCTGGGTCGACCTCACCAGGGGCACCCTGCGGATCCTGCTGCCCGTGTCGTTCGTGTTCGCGATCGTGCTGGTCGCGACCGGCGTCGTGATGAGCCTGAAGGCGGGCGTGGACGTGGACGGCCAGCAGGTCGCCATCGCCCCGGCCGCCTCGCAGGAGGCCATCAAGGAGCTGGGCACCAACGGCGGCGGCATCTTCAACGCCAACTCCGCCCACCCGTTCGAGAACCCCAACGGCTGGTCGAACCTGGTCGAGGTCTTCCTGATCCTGCTGATCCCGGTCTCGCTCACCCGCACCTTCGGCGCCCTGGTCGGCAACCGCAAGCAGGGCTACGTCCTGCTCGGCGTCATGGGCGTGCTGTGGACCGCGATGCTCGCGGTGATCTGGGCGGCCGAGGCCAACGGCCTGCGCCCCCTGGAGGGCAAGGAGCTGCGGTTCGGCATCCCCGGCAGCGCCCTGTTCGCCAACACCACCACCGCCACCTCCACCGGCGCGGTCAACGCCATGCACGACAGCCTCACGGGCCTGGGCGGCGGCGCGACGCTGCTGAACATGCTGTTCGGCGAGATGACGCCGGGCGGCGTCGGCACCGGCCTGTACAGCATCCTGGTGATGGCGATCATCGCGATGTTCCTGGCGGGCCTGATGGTCGGGCGCACCCCGGAGTACCTGGGCAAGAAGCTGGGCCGCCGCGAGGTGACCTGCGCCGCGCTGTCCATCCTGGCGATGCCCGCGCTGGTGCTGGTCGGCGCCGGGATCTCGGCGGTGCTGCCGTCGACGGCCGGGTACCTGAACAACCCCGGCGAGCACGGCCTGTCCGAGATCCTCTACGCCTACGCGTCGGCCTCGAACAACAACGGCAGCGCGTTCGCGGGCATCACCGTCACCAGCGACTGGTTCCAGTCCTCGCTCGGCGTGTGCATGTTGCTCGGCCGGTTCGTCCCGATCATCGCGGTGCTGTGCCTGGCCGGTTCGCTCGCCCGGCAGAGGCGCGCCCCGCAGACCGCGGGCACGCTGCCCACGGACAGCCCGCTGTTCGCCTCGCTGCTGGTCGGCGCGATCGTGCTCGTCGCCGCCCTCACCTTCGTCCCCGCCCTCGCCCTCGGCCCCATCGCGGAGGCACTGCTGTGACCACCACCGACACCCCGCAGCTCGCTCCGCAGGAGAGCGGGCCCGCGCCGAAACCCGTCCCCTCGGGCGTGTTCAGCCCGCGCCAGCTCCTCACGTCCCTGCCGGACGCGCTGCGCAAGCTCGACCCGCGCCACCAGGTGCGGTACCCGGTGATGTTCGTCGTGTG
>NZ_JBQGCX010000042.1:0-8134 GCF_052038725.1 Actinosynnema sp. | reverse complement strand
CCGAGCACCTCGGCGGTGCGCAGCCGCAGCTCCGGCAGCCGCCGCCCGGCCTCGGCGAGCAGCGCGGGCAGGTCGACCTTCGCGTGGAACGCGCTGCCCAGCAGCAGCGGCACCACCACCGCCTCCCGGTGGCCGTCCGCGCGGACCGCCCGCAGCACGTCCGGCAACCTCGGCGCGGACAGCTCCAGGAACGACGCCCGCACGTCCAGCTCCGGCCGCAGCGCCCGCACCACGCCGAGCAGCTCGTTCACCACCGCCGCCGACCTCGGGTCCCGGCTCCCGTGCGCCACCGCCACGAGCGCGCTCACGCCAGCGCCCCCGTCAGCCCGCGCGCCCGCAGCACCGCCCGCTCCAGCGGCCGGAACAGCAGCAGCTCGATCCCCACGCCGACCAGCAGGATCAGGAAGATCGCCGCGATCACCATCGAGATGTCGTTCAGCGACGCCCCGTTGTGCAGGTACTGCCCCAACCCCTCACCCAGCTGCGGCGAGGTGGCGATGATCTCGGCCGCCATCAGCGACCGCCACGAGAACGCCCACCCCTGCTTCAACCCGGCCAGGTAACCGGGCAGCGCGGCGGGCAGCAGGATGTGCCGCGCGGACGCCAGCCGTCCCGCCCCCAGCGCCTGCCCGACCCTCGGCAGCAGCGGCGGCACCTGGTCGATGCCCGCCACCAGGCCGTTCGCGATCGACGGCACCGAGCCCATCAGCACCACGAAGTAGATCGTCGCCGGGGTCGCCCCGAACCACAGGATGCCCGCGGGCACCCACGCCACCGACGGCAGGCTCTGCAACCCCGACAGCAGCGACCCGATCGCCGCCCGCACCAGCCGCACCTTCGCGATCAGCAGCCCCAGCGGCGTCGCGATCACCACCGCCGCCAGGAACCCCAGCACCGCCCGGTGCACCGACGTCCACAGCACCTCGGCGGCCCGCCCGGTGCGCACCGCCTCCGCCACCGCGCCCCACACCGACAGCGGCGACGGCAGCCGGTACTCCGGCCACAGCGCCGCCGCCCACAGCGCCTGCCACACCACGAGCAGCAGCGCGAACGCCACCAGCGGCGGCAGGGCGGTGCGCGCCACCCTGCGCCACACCGACGGCGGGCGCTCCCCGATCGGGGTGTCCAGCGCGTCCAGACCGGCCCCGACCGCCGCCAGGTCAGCGGTCGACCGCGCCCCGCCCGGCGAACCGGACCCGGAGGACCCAGGCCCGGAGGACCCAGGCCCGGAAGACCCGGAAGGCCCGGACCCGGAGGCCCCCGACGGCTCTTCGACCTCAGGCTGCCGCGTGACCACTGATCACCTCCCGCAGCCGCCCCGTGACGTCCTCGATCAGCTCGGCCGGGTCCCGCCCCTCGACGGCCCACTCCCGCACGACCCGCCCCGGCCGCGAGGACAGCAGCACCACCCGCTGCCCCAGCCGCACCGCCTCGCGCACGTCGTGCGTCACGAACAGCACCGCCGTGCCGGTCTCCCGCCACACGCGGGCCAGCTCGGACTGGAGCACGTCCCGCGTGATGGCGTCCAGCGCCGCGAACGGCTCGTCCATCAGCAGCAGCCCCGGCGCACCGCCGTCGGCGCTGCCCTGGGTGGACGCCAGCGCCCTGGCCAGCGCCACCCGCTGCCGCATCCCGCCGGACAGCTCGTGCGGGCGCTTGCGCCCGACCCCGGACAGCCGCACCAGCTCCAGCAGCTCCCCGGCCCGCGCCCGCCGCTCCCCGCGCCGCACCCCGGCCAGCCGCAGCGGCAGCTCCACGTTCCGCTCCGCCGTCAGCCACGGCATCAGCGCGGCCTCCTGGAACATCACCGCGGGCCGAGACGTGGTCAGCCCGATCCGGCCGGACGTGGGCGCGTCCAGCCCGGCCACCAGGTTCAGCAGCGTGGACTTGCCGCAGCCCGACGCGCCCAGCAGGCAGACGAACTCACCGGGCGCCACCTGCAGGTCGACCCCGTCGAGGGCGACCACGGCGTGCTGCCCGGTCCCGAACTCCTTGCGCACCCCGGTCAGGGTGACGGCCGCGTCGACGCCGGATCGCGGCGCCGTGGTGCCGAGCGTGGCGGTCATGGTGTGCCTGCCTTCCTCGTGGGGCCCTCGCTACTTCCGGTCCAGGCCCGCGGCGTCCACGGCGGGCTCACCGGCGGCCTTCAGCACCTCGTTGAGGGGCCCGAAGTCGGCCAGCCCCGCCACGTCCGCGGCCTCCTTGGCCACGCCCGCCGTCACCGCGTCCTCCGCGAGCTGCGGGAACGCCGAGGCCTGCGGGTCCAGGGTCAGCTCGATGCCCTCGAACGCCCGGTTCAGCACCGGCTCGCCCAGCGCCTTGCCGGTCAGCTTCTTCAGCGCCTCGTTCACCGTGGTCTTGGCGCCCGCCGCGTCGTCCCGCGCGTACTTCGTCGCGGCGAGGTGCCCGCGCAGCAGCGCCTGCACGGTCTGCGGGTGCTCCTGCAGGAACTCCGTGCGCACGATCAGCACCGTGGTCGGGAACTTCCCGCCCTCCCACAGGGTCTTCTCGTCCAGCAGCACCTTCGCGCCCGCGTCGACCACCAGCCGCGAGGACCACGGCTCCGGCGCCCACGCGCCCTGCACCCCGCCGGAGCGGAACAGGTCCAGGCTCTGCGAGTTCTCGGTGTTGGTCACGTTGACCTGGTCGGGGCCCGCGCCGATGGCCAGCCCCTGGTCGGACAGCCACTTCTTCAGCGCCACGTCCTGGGTGTTCGCCAGCTGCGGGGTGGTGATGACCTTGCCCTTGAGGTCCTGCGGGGAGGTGATCTCCGGCTTGACCACGAGCTGCGCGCCGCCCGAGGTGGCCCCGGCGATCAGCTTCACCGCCTCCCCACCGGACTTGGCGTAGGCGTTGATCGCCGGGCCGGACCCGATGAACGTCGCGTCCAGCGACTCGCCCAGCAGCGCGTTCACCGCCTCGGGCCCGGCGTTGAAGGTCTGCGTGGTCAGCTTGGTCGAGCCCAGCTCCCGCTCGAACAGCCCCCGCTCCACGCCGATCAGCGCGGACGCGTGGGTGACGTTCGGGAAGTAGCCCAGCCGCAGCTCGGCGGCGGCCCCCTGGTCGGCGGCGGGCGCGCTCTCCTCGGCGCGCTCGGCGCGGGAGCAGCCGGTCGCGACGGCCAGGGCCGCGAGCAGGACTGCGGTGGTCTTCACGGCGCGGCGGTGTGCTCTCAAGGGAGGGGAACCTTTCGGGGAGAGGGGGAGGGAGGTCGTCAGGGGCCGGGGGAGACCAGGGCGCGGCCGTCGGCGAGCGCGACGCCCCCGGCCCTGGCGCCCGGCGCGTCCGGTTCGGGCAGCGGCGCGCCCACCAGGCCCGCCGCGAGGGTGCCGCCGTCACCGGCGTCGATCACCAGGAACGCCCCGGTGCGCCGGTCGCGGGTGTAGTCGTCCACCGGGACCGGCTCGGCGGTGCGCACCCGCACCTGGCCGATGTCGTTGAGCCGCAGGGCGTCCGGCGCGCCCGTGCTGGCCAGCGCCTGCTCGTCGAACCGGGACAGCAGCTCGGTCACGATCGCCTGGACGGTGCGCGTGCCGTGCTTGACCAGCACCCGCGCGCCCGGTGCGAGGGGCTTCTCGGCCAGCCAGCACAGCGTGGCGGTGAACTCGTCCACCACCTCCGGCGCGTCACCGGCCGCGATCAGGTCGCCTCGGGAGACGTCCAGGTCGTGCGCCAGCAGCAGCGTCACCGAGCGGCCCGCCGCCGCCTCGGCCAGCGGGCCGTCGGCGGTGTCGATGCCGGTCACCGTCGTGCGCGACCCGCCGGGGAGCACGGTCACCTCGTCGCCGACCCGGACCGTGCCCGCCGCGACCTGCCCCGCGTACCCCCGGTAGTCCGGGTGCTCGGCGGTGCGCGGCCGGATCACGTACTGCACCGGGAACCGGAACGGCGCGTCGTGCGGGTCCGGCTCCACCGGCACCGACTCCAGGTGCTCCAGCAGCGTCGGCCCCGAGTACCAGGGCGTGCTCGCCGACCGGTCCACCACGTTGTCGCCCACCAGCGCGGAGACCGGGATCGACACCACCGAGTCCTCGGCGAAGCCCAGCGCGGAGGCGTGGGCGGCGAACTCCTTGGCGATGCGGGAGAACACGACCTCGTCGTAGCCGACCAGGTCCACCTTGTTCACCGCCAGCACCAGCCGGGGCACGCCCAGCAGCGCCAGCACCGCCGCGTGCCGCCGGGTCTGCTCCACCACGCCCCGCCGCGCGTCCACCAGCAGCACCGCGAGCTGCGCCGTCGACGCGCCGGTCACGGTGTTGCGGGTGTACTGCACGTGGCCGGGGGTGTCGGCCAGCACGAACGTGCGGCGCGGCGTCGCGAAGTACCGGTAGGCCACGTCGATCGTGATGCCCTGCTCGCGCTCCGAGCGCAGCCCGTCCACCAGCAGCGACAGGTCCGGCGTCGCCAGCCCCCGGTCCGCGCTGGCCCGCTGCACCGCGTCCAGGGTGTCCGCCAGCACCGACTTCGTGTCGTACAGCAGCCGCCCGACCAGGGTGGACTTGCCGTCGTCCACGCTGCCCGCCGTGGCCAGCCTCAGCAGGTCGCTCATCTAGAAGTACCCCTCCCGCTTGCGGTCCTCCATGGCGGCCTCGCTCATCCGGTCGTCGGCGCGCGTGGCGCCCCGCTCGGTGAGCCTGCTGGCGGCGACCTCCGCGATCACCGCGTCGATGTCGGCGGCCTCGGACTCCACCGCCCCGGTGCACGAGCCGTCGCCGACCGTCCGGTAGCGCACCGTCTTCTCCACCAGCTCCTCGCCCGCGCGCGGCCCGCCCCACGGGCCCTGCGCCAGCCACATGCCGTCGCGCAGGTACACCTCGCGGCGGTGCGCGTAGTAGATGGGCGGCAGCTCGATGCGCTCGCGGGCGATGTAGTGCCACACGTCCAGCTCGGTCCAGTTCGACAGCGGGAACACCCGCACGTGCTCACCGGCCCGGTGCCTGCCGTTGTAGAGGTTCCACAGCTCCGGCCGCTGCCTGCGCGGCTCCCACTGGCCGAAGGCGTTGCGCAGGCTGAAGATGCGCTCCTTGGCGCGGGCCCGCTCCTCGTCGCGCCTGCCGCCGCCGAACACCGCGTCGAACCGGTTCGCGGTGATCGCGTCCAGCAGCGGCACGGTCTGCAGCGGGTTGCGGGTGCCGTCCGGGCGCTCGGCGAGCCTGCCGTCGTCCAGGTAGTCCTGCACCCGCGCCACCTCCAGGCGCAGGCCGTGCCGGGCCACGACCTCGTCGCGGAACGCGATCACCTCGTCGAAGTTGTGCCCGGTGTCCACGTGCAGCAGCGGGAACGGCACCGGGGCGGGCCAGAAGGCCTTGACCGCCAGGTGCAGCAGCAGCGTCGAGTCCTTGCCGCCGGAGAACAGGATCACCGGGCGGTCGAACTCGCCCGCGACCTCGCGGAAGATGTGCACCGCCTCGGACTCGAGGCGGTCGAGCGCGTCCAGGGCCAGAGTCATCCGTGCAACCCGCATTCCGTCTTGGCGGTGCCCGCCCAGCGGCCACTGCGCGGGTCGGCGCCCGGCAGCGGCTTGGCGGTGCACGGCGCGCAGCCGATGGAGGGGTAACCCGCCTGCACCAGGGGGTTCTCCAGGATCTTGTGCTCGGCGAGGTAGCCGTTGAACTCGTCGTCGGACCACGGCGCGATCGGGTTGACCTTCACCAGCCCGTTGCGCTCGTCCCACTGCACGATCGGGGTGTCCGCCCTGGTCGGGGCGTCGACGCGGCGCACGCCGGTCACCCACGCGTCGTACCCGGCCAGGGTGCGGCGCAGCGGCACGACCTTGCGCAGGTGGCAGCAGCGGCTCGGGTCGGTGCGGTTGAGCGGCCCGAACTCGGCCTCCTGGTCGGCGGCGGACTGCTCGGCGGCGGCGTTGACGATCCGCAGCTCCGGGTAGACCAGGTCGACCGCGTCGCGGGTGCCGATGGTCTCGGCGAAGTGGTAGCCGGTCTCCAGGAACAGCACGTCCACGTCCGGCTTGACCTTCGCGGCGAGGTCCACCAGCACCGCGTCCTGCATGTTCGACGCGACGATCCAGCTGTCGCCGAACGTGCGGGCGGTCCAGGCCAGGGCCTCCTCGGCGGTCGCGTCGGCCAGCTCGGCCTGGGCGGCCTCGGCCACGACCCGCAGGTCTTCCTCGATCCCGCTCACCCGCGCACCTCCTGGGGCAGGTTCAACCCGATGAACTTGACCGTGAACACCCGGCGGCAGGCCGAGCACAACCACGCGTGCGCGGGCTCCTCCTGGGGGCGGAGGTCCTCGTCGCCGCAGTAGGGGCAGTGGAAGGGCGTCGCGCGCTCGCTCACCGCAGCAGCCCCTCGTCCGCGCGGGCCACCCACTGGGCGAACCGCTCGTCGCCGTCCCGCCCGGCCAGGTAGTGCCGCACCACCCGCTCCACGTACTCGGGCAGCTCGGCCGCGGTGACCTTGTGGCCGCGCAGCTTGCGCCCGAACCCGGCGTCCAGCCCGAGCCCGCCGCCCAGGTGCACCTGGAAGCCCTCGACCTGGCGGCCGTCGGCGTCGGTGACGATCTGGCCCTTGAGGCCGATGTCGGCGGTCTGGATGCGCGCGCACGAGTTCGGGCAGCCGTTGAGGTGCACCGAGATCGGCGCGGCCACCCCGGCCACCACGTCCGCGAGCCGCGCCTCCAGCGCGGTGACCAGCTCGGCCGCGCGTGCCTTGGTCTCGACGATCGCGAGCTTGCAGAACTCCAGCCCGGTGCACGCCATCACCCCGCGCCGCCACGGCGAGGGCTCGGTGGGCAGCCCGAGCGCCGCCAGGTCCGCGCGCAGGCCGTCCACCTCGGCCTCGGGCACGTCCAGCACGACGAGCTTCTGCTGCGGGGTGAGCCGCACCCGGTTCGACCCGGCCCGCTCCACCGCCTTGGCGACCTCCACCAGGGTCGACCCGGACACCCGGCCCGCGATCGGCGCGGCGCCGACCGCGACCAGGCCGTCCTTCTGCCGGTGCACGCCCACGTGGTCGCGGGCGATCTCGGGCACCTCGGGAGCGGGGCCGTCGAGGAGCTTCCGGTGCAGGTACTCGTCCTCCAGGACCTGGCGGAACTTCTCCGCGCCCCAGTCGGCGACCAGGAACTTCAGCCGCGCCCGGTTGCGGAGCCTGCGGTAGCCGTAGTCGCGGAAGACGCTGATCACGCCCTCCCACACGTCCGGCACCTCGTCCAGCGGCACCCACGCGCCCAGCCGCTTCGCGATCATCGGGTTGGTCGACAGGCCGCCGCCCACCCACAGGTCGAAGCCGGGGCCGTGCTCCGGGTGGACGACGCCGACGAACGCCACGTCGTGCACCTCGTGCGCCACGTCCGGCAGGCCCGAGATGGCGGTCTTGAACTTGCGCGGCAGGTTCGAGAAGCGCGGGTCGCCGATGTAGCGGCGCAGGATCTCGTCGATGGCCGGGCCGCCGTCGAGCACCTCGTCCTCGGCGATGCCCGCGAGCGGGGAGCCCAGGACGACGCGCGGGCTGTCGCCGCAGGCCTCCATCGTGGTCAGACCGGCGGCCTCCAGGCGCTCCCAGAGCGTGGGGACGTCCTCGATGCGGATCCAGTGGTACTGGACGTTCTGCCGGTCGGTGATGTCGGCGGTGTCGCGGGCGTAGGTCTGGGAGAGCTCCCCGATCAGCGCGAGCTGCGCGGTGGTCAGCCTGCCGCCGTCCACCCGGACGCGGAGCATGAAGTGCTCGTCGTCCAGCTCCTCCGGCGCGAGCGTCGCCGTCCGGCCGCCGTCGATCCCCGGCTTGCGCTGGGTGTACAGCCCGTACCAGCGGAAACGGCCCCGCAGGTCGGCGGGGTCGATCGAGGCGAAACCGCCCGGCGCGTAGATCGACTCGATCCGGGCGCGCACGTTGAGCGGGTTGTCGTCCTTCTTGCTCCGCTCGTTCGGGTTGAGCGGCTCGCGGTAGCCGAGCGCCCACTGGCCCTCGCCCCGCCGCTGCCGGGCGCGCGGGGACGCCGGCGTCGAGGGTGGTGTCGAGGGTGGTGTCGTGGGCGTTGTCGTCGGGGGCGACGTCGTCGGGGGAACCATCCGCTGGCCTCCGGAGGTGGAGTGGCGGCGCGGTGGTGCGCGTGGCGAGCCCGGTGGTGCGGTGGTGGAGGCCCCGTCAGCGCACCCCGGCGCCTACGGGAACAA